>DAMAFT010000117.1:0-9574 GCA_031995805.1 Massilia sp. | reverse complement strand
CGCCCGCGCCGGCCGGGAACAGCAGCAGCCACAGGCGCAGGATCGCATAGGCGCCGACCTTGGTCATCAGCACCAGCAGCGCGGCCACCGGCGGCGAGGCGGCGGCATACGTGGTCGGCAGCCAGAAGCCCAGCGGCCACATGGCGCTCTTGATCAGGAAGGCCAGCGCCAGCACGGCCGCGCCGATCTTCAGCAGGCCGGCGTCGTGCGCCGGCAGCGCCGCCACGCGCGCGGCCAGGTCGGCCATGTTCAGGGTACCGGCGGTCGCGTAGATCAGCGCCGTCCCGAGCAGGAACAGGAGCGAGGCGGCCAGGTTGACGGCGATGTACTGCAGGCTGGCGCGCAGGCGCTCGGCGTTGTAGCCGTGCAGGACCAGGCCGTAGGACGCCGCCAGCATCACCTCGAAGAACACGAACAGGTTGAACAGGTCGTGCGTGAGGAAGGCGCCGTTGATGCCCATCAGCAGGAACTGGAACAGCGTGTGGAAGTGCACGCCGATGCGGCTCCAGCGCATCATCGCGAAGTGCAGCGCCGCCATGCCCAGCAGCGCGGTCAGCAGCAGCATCACGGCCGCCAGGCGGTCCGCCACCAGCGCGATGCCGAACGGCGCCGCCCAGTCGGCGGCCGTGTAGACGCCGATGCCGTCCTGCCAGTAGCCGCCGTCGGTCATGGCGACCAGCACCAGCGCGGTCGCCAGCATGCCCAGCACCGAGGCATAGCCGAGCGCGAACTTGAGCCGGTGGCGGCCCTGGGTCAGCGGCGCCAGCACCGCGCCGCACAGCAGCGGCAGCAGGATCGGGAGGAGCAGCAGGTGCTGCAGCCAGGGCAGCGCCGTCATGCCTCGGGCTCCCTGCCGTCGACGTGGTCGGTGCCGGTCAGGCCGCGTGCGCCGATCATCACGACCAGGTACAGCGCCGTCGTCGCGAAGCCGATCACGATGGCCGTCAGCACCAGTGCCTGCGGCAGCGGATCGGCCAGCAGGGCGGGATCGGGCGCCGTCCCGGCCGGCGTCAGCGGCACCCGGTCGACCCACAGCCTGCCCATCACGAAGATGAACAGGTTGACGGCGTACGACATCAGCATCAGGCCGATCAGCACCTGGAAGGTGCGCGGGCGCAGCACCAGCCAGATGCCGGAGCCGAACACGATGCCGATGGCGACGGCGATCACGAGTTCCATCAGTGGATCTCCTTGGCAGGCGGCAGCGGCGGCGTGACGGCGGCGCGGCCGGCGCCGGGCGGCATGCGGTGGCTGCGCAGCGACTGGTGCGCCAGCGCTACCAGGATCAGCATCGTCGCGCCCACCACGACCAGGAACACGCCGACGTCGAAGAAGAAGGCACTCGGCACATGCAACTCTCCCAGCAGCGGCAGCGTGACGTGGGCCGTGTGGCTGGTGAGGAAGGGGTAGCCGAGCAGCCAGGCGCCCATGCCGGTAGCGGCGGCGGTGACGAGGCCCAGCGCGATCCAGCGATGCGGGCGCAGGCGCAAATGATCTTCTACCCATTCCGTGCCGGCCACCATGTACTGCACGATCAGGGCGGTGGCGAAGATCAGCCCGGCGACGAAGCCGCCGCCCGGCAGGTTGTGGCCGCGCATGAAGAAATACAGGGCGATGATGCCCATCACCGGCAGCAGGAAGCGCAGGTAGACCGCCGGCACCGCCAGGTAGCCGCCGTTCTGTGCCTGGCGCTCGGGCGTCTGGCTCACGGCCGGGTCGACGTCGCTGGCCTGCTGCACGGGAATCGCGACGCTTTCCGGCGCCGGGCGGAAGCGCCGCAGCAGCGCGTACACGGTCAGCGCCACGGCGCCCAGCACGGTGATCTCGCCCATCGTGTCGAAGCCGCGGAAGTCGACCAGCAGCACGTTCACCACATTGGCGCCGCCCCCCTCCTGCAGCGCGCGCAGCACGTAGAAGTCGCTGATCGTGCGGCCCGGCTCGCGCATCAGGACGACGTAGCTGACGGCCGCCAGCCCCAGGCCGCCGCCCAGCGCCGCCGCCACGTGGCGCGCGCGCCGTGCCCAGGCGCTGGCCGGGATGCGCGCCGCGAAGCCGCTCGGGCGCTTGCGCGGCGGTAGCCAGCGCAGGCCGAGCAGGATCAGCACCGTCGTCACCGTCTCCACCATCAGCTGGGTCAGCGCGAGGTCGGGCGCCGACAGCCACAGGAAGGTGATGCTGGTGACGATGCCGGTGCCGCCCACCATGACCAGGGCCGCCAGGCGGTGGTACTTGGCCTTCCACGCCGCGCCCAGCGCGCAGGCCGCGCCGATCAGCCACAGCAGCGCGAACGGCACGGCGTCCAGGTCCATGTCCAGCACCGGCATGTCGGGCAGCGGCCAGGCCAGCAGCAGCGGCGCGACGACCATCATGAGCATCACCGCCAGCAGCTGCGGCTGCAGGCGCCGGGTCGAGGCCCAGCGCATCAGGTGGATCGCCCCCAGGCCGAACGCCTGCATCGCGTTCTCGTAGGCTTGTGCGCCCTTGATGCGGTGCAGGACCGGCACGTCGCTGCGCTCGCGCAGGTTGTGGCGGTGCTTCAGGAAGCGGTAGAACAGCCAGCCGCCGGCCAGCGCCACGAAGCTCATCAGGAGCGGCAGGTTGAAGCCGTGCCAGATCGCCAGGTCGTAGGCCGGCATGCGCGCGCCCAGCACGGCGCGCGCGGCCACCGCCAGCACGGCGCCCACCACCAGGTTCGGCACCACGCCCACGGCCACGCACAGCAGCACCAGGCATTCGATCGGGAAGCGCATCCAGTGCGGCGGCTCGTTGGGCGGGTCCGGCAAGTCCTTGACCAGCGGCCCGAAGAACACGCTGATGAAGCGCAGCGAATAGGCCACGCTGAAGATGCCCATCAGCGTGGCGGCCACCGCCATCGACCAGTCGTCGTCGCCGCCCACCAGCGCCGCCTCGGCGAAGAACATTTCCTTCGACAGGAAGCCGTTCAGCAGCGGCACGCCGGCCATCGCCGCGCTGGCGACCACGGCCAGCGCGGCCGTGATCGGCATGGCGTGGCGCAGGCCGCGCAGCACGCGCATGTCGCGCGTGCTGGTCTCGTGGTCGACGATGCCGACGGCCATGAACAGCGAGGCCTTGAACACCGCGTGGTTCATGGTATGGAAGATCGCCGCCACCACCGACAGCGGATTGCCGATCCCCAGCAGCACCGTGATCAGGCCCAGGTGGCTGATGGTGGAATACGCCAGCAATCCCTTCATGTCGTTCTGGAAGATCGCGAAGAACGAGGCCAGCAGCAAGGTGCAGACGCCGGCGCCGCCGACGATCCAGGTCCATTCGTGGCTGCCGGACAGCACCGGCCACAGGCGCGTGAGCAGGAACACGCCGGCCTTGACCATCGTGGCCGAGTGCAGGTAGGCCGACACCGGCGTGGGCGCCGCCATCGCGTGCGGCAGCCAGAAGTGGAACGGGAACTGGGCGCTCTTGGTGAGCGCGCCCAGGGCGATCAAGACCAGCGCCGGCAGGTACAGCGCATGCGCGCGGATGCGGTCGCCCGCCGCCAGCACGGTGTCGAGCTCGTAGCTGCCGGCGATGTGCCCGAGGATCAGCATCCCCGCCAGCAGGCACAGGCCGCCCGTGGTGGTGACGGTGAAGGCCATGCGCGCGCCGCGGCGCGCGTCGTTGCGCTCGGACCAGTAGCCGATCAGGAGGAAGGACGTCAGGCTGGTCAGCTCCCAGAACACGACCAGTTGGATCAGGTTGCCCGACAGGACCACGCCCAGCATCGAACCCATGAATGCCAGCATGTAGGCGAAGAAGCGCGCCACCGGGTCGCGCCGCGACATGTAGTAGCGCGCGTAGACCGTCACCAGCAGGCCGATGCCCAGCACCATGATCGAGAACAGCCAGGCCAGGCCGTCCATGCGCCAGGCCAGGTCGAGGCCGAACTCGGGCAGCCAGGTGAAGTCCGCGCGCAGCACCTCGCCGCGCTCGATGCGGCCGAACTGGACGGCGGCCAGCACCAGCGCGGCCAGCGTCGCCAGGCCGGCGACCAGCGCGGGGCGGGTGCGCGAGCCGGCCGGCATCGCGGCGGCGACGAAGGCGGCGACGAAGGGGATCAGGACCAGCAGGGGCAGCGGCTGTGTCGGCAACATCGGCCTACCTCCGGCACCGGCACGACCGGCAGGAGCAGCGGCGCGGCGGTTCAGGCGCCGTCATCGGCGGCTCCAGCGCGCATGGCATCCGGCACCATCAGCGTATCGCAGGGGGTGTCCTGCAGCATCTGCCCGCTGCGGCTGCCCACCAGCAGGCGCCGCAGCGCCGGTTCCGCGCGCAGGCCAAGCACGGCCAGGTCGATGGCATTGGCGCGCACGTAGCGCGCCAGCGCGGCCTGCGGCCCGCCCTCGCCCACCGCCACCTCGACGTTGGCGCGTGTGGCGGGCGCCAGGCCGCAGGTGTCGATGAAGCGTTCCAGGTCGACTTCCAGCGCGACCTCGTCGTCGAGCGGCTCCATGCCCTCGCGCACGTGAAAGGCGAGCAGGCGCCGCTCCGGGAACAGGCGGGCCGCCAGGCGCAGCGCGCGCCGCGACGCCGGGCCGCCGTCGACGGCGACCAGGATGCCGCGGTACGGCGCGCGCACGCGCCGGCGCACCACCAGCAGCGGCTGCGCCAGGCCATGCGCCAGGCGCTCGACGGTCGAGCCGAGCAGCACGCGCACCAGCGTCTCGCTGCGCGGCGCGCCGGTCACCACCAGCCAGCCGGGCAACGCCGCGGCCGCCTGCAGGATCGCCTCGTCGACCTGGCCGGCGGCGAAGCGCGCCTGCGCCTGCAGGCCGGAGCCAGCGAACTCGCGCGCCAGCTCGGCGCGCGCCGCGCCTTCCGCGCGCGCCGCCGCATCGCCGCCGTCGAGCCAGGACAGCACGTCGTCCGGCGCGCGCGCCGGCTCGTGCACCGTCAGCACCTCGACCGGCGCGGCGAATTCGGCGGCCAGCTGCCTGGTGCGCTCGAGCGCGCGGTCGCAGCGCGCACCGAAATCGGTGGCGAGCAGGATGCCGGGCAAGCGGGAGGTGTTCACGGGATCGGGCATGCCATTCGTCGCAGTGGTGGCGGGAAGCCTCACTGTAACGATTTTGTGGCGATTACGACAACGCGTTACTCCTGCGCCTCATATATTTATCACAATCAACTCCACGACTCCCCGGTACGGTGCCCTCTGTCGTCTTAACAACCGGTTCATCCCCGCATGGCATCGTTCGCCTCGCCACAGCCGCCGGCCTTGCCGCGGGGGCGTGCCTGCCCGCCTCCGCCCAGGTGCTGGCGCCCGAAGTCGCGGCGGCGGAAGCGTCGGCCCGGCCGCACCGGGGCCTGGGACTGGGCGCGGGCTTCACGAAAAACCCGCTGCGCCGGTTCGACGACTAGGTCGACGCGCTGCCGCCGGTGCTGTACGAAAGCCGCTGGCCCAGCATGTTCGGCGCCAAGCTCGACGTCAAGCTGCCGCCGGACGGGCCGGCATCCGGCGCATGGTCGAAGGCCAGGGCCCTGCTGGCGCGCGCGCTCGCGGATGGCGTTCGCCAGCATCTGGTCGTCTTCCACGAGCAGGATACTCATGGTGGTTGGCGGATAATGCGGGGGGTTGGACAGTATAACGGGGCGCGATCAGGCGCTTTTCAAGGCGTTACGCCGGACAAGGCCTGGCCGCAGTCCGTGCGGCGCAAGTTGCGCACGCGCGGACTGCCAGCGGCACGGCGCAGGCGATCCGGCATTGTCCTCCAGCGGCGCACCGGAGGATTTCCCGACCCGGATTCAAGCGCCGGCGGACCGCCACGCGCGCAAGCGCCCGACGATCACCGGCGCCAGCGCATCGTACGACGCCCACGTGTCGGGCACGTGGTAGATCGATTCCCGGTCAGCCGCGAGCACCCGCTCGTAGTCGTCCCTGGCCGTTCAGGACGCACCACGCGACGAACATCGCGATATGGGTCGCCCCGGCGGCGTCCTCGAGGTCCGCCGGGAAGTTGCCGCCGTAGTGCCAGGATGCGTCATCGTATGTCACGTCGCCTTCCTTTTTCGATGCCGGTGTCGCCCGCGCCCGGGCCGGCGCTGCACGTCATTCGCGGGTCATATTCACGCCTTATATTGACGCGATTTTACAATAACAGGGAACACCCGATGACCAAGCCAGTCCCCCACCTGCACGGCGCCTTCGCGCTGGCCGCCGCCCTGCTCGCCGGCTGCGGCTCCACCATGGACGAGGCGTCCAGGAACGAACACCTGAAATACGCCTGGGTCGTCGTCGGCGACGGCGGCAAGCCGATCGCGCGCGTGGCCACCGACTACGCCAGCTGCCCCTACGTCAACGTCGACGGCAACGACACCCGCATGACGCTGCGCGCCCCCGCCGGCACCGCCGCCCAGCGCACCACCGCGAGCGCCCCGGCCGATTCGAAGCCGTCCGCCTTCCCCCTGGCGACCTGCGAAGCGACGCTCCCGGCCGGCGCCAAGGCCGCGCGCGTGGGCGACAAGGTGCTGCCGCTGCCCAAGGCCGAGCCGCAGCGCGTGCTGGTGCTGGCCGATACCGGGTGCCGCCTGAAGAAGGCCGACAACGCCTTCCAGTCCTGCAACGACGGCGAGATGTGGCCGCTGGCGCAGATCGCCGCCACCGCCGCCGGCATGAAGCCGGATCTGGTCCTGCACATCGGCGACTACCACTACCGCGAAAACGCCTGCCCGGCCGACATCGCCGGCTGCAAGGACAGCCCGTGGGGCTATGGCTGGGACACTTGGGAAGCCGACCTGTTCAAGCCGGCCGCGCCGCTGCTGGCCGCCGCGCCCTGGATCGTCGTGCGCGGCAACCACGAGGAATGCGCGCGCGCCGGCCAGGGCTGGTTCCGCCTGCTCGACACCCAGCCGTACGGCGCCGCGCGCAGCTGCGACGACCCGGCCAACGACGGCACGGCCAACTACACGACGCCGTACGCCGTCCCGCTGGGCGGCGACACGCAGGTCATCGTGTTCGACTCGGCGCGCACCGGCAAGGCCGCGCTGGCCGCCACCGATCCGCAATTCATCGCCTACCAGAACGACTTCAAGACCGTGGCCACGCTGGCGTCGAAGGCCAGGACGACCAGCCTGTTCGTCAACCACCACCCCATCCTGGGCTACGCGCCGATCGCCGGCGGCGCGCCTGCGGGCGGCAACGCGGCGCTGCTGTCGGTGGCGGCGCAGGTGAACCCGACCGCCTACTACCCGGCCGGCATCGCGCTGGCGCTGCACGGCCACGTGCACGACTTCCAGGCCATCAACTTCACGTCGAACCACCCCGCCACGTTCGTGAGCGGCAACGGCGGCGACAACCTCGACGTCGCCCTGCCCGACCCGTTCCCGGCCAACCTGCCGCCGGCGCCCGGCGTCACGCTGGACAGGATCACCCACAGCGTGACCTTCGGCTTCATGGTGATGGACCGCAGCGGCACCGGCTGGACGTTCAAGGCCTATACGAAAGCCGGCAAGCTGATGGCCACCTGCACGCAGTCGCTCAACAAGATCGCCTGCGACAAGGCGGGCTTCCTTGCGGGCTAAGCGCTTCTGCGCCGGCCTGCTGGCGCTGGCGTGCGCGCTGGCGGCGCAGGCCGCCGATGTCCAGCGCATCGGCGCGACCCCACAACTGGCGGCGATGCCGGAGGTCGCGGGGCCGTTCGCCGCGTCCCCGGCGCGCGCCGCGCTGGGGCGCGCGGCCTTCTTCGATCCGCGCCTGTCGGAGCCGGCCGGCACCAGCTGCGCCAGCTGCCACGACCCGCAGCGCGCCTTCGCCGGCAACCATGGCTCGCGCCTGGGCGTGCCGCTCGGCAGCCGACCCGACCTGGTGGGCGTGCGCAACACGCCGTCGGCGCTGTACGCGGCCTATGTCCCGCGCCTGTTCTTCTACCAGGACGACGACGCGCTCGCGCCCACGCCCTTCGGCGGCCTGTTCGCCGACGGCCGCGCCGACGACGTGCCCGACCTGGTGCGCCATCCGCTCATGAACCCGCTGGAGATGCACAACCGCAGCCTCGCCGACGTGGCCCGCAAGCTGCGCACGGCGCCCTATGCGGACGATTTCCGGCGCGCGTTCGGCGTGCAGGTGTTCGCCACCACGGCCAGCAGCATGGCGGCCCTCGGCAAGGCCATGGAAAGCTTCCTGCAGAGCCGCGAGATGGCGCCGTTCTCGTCGCGCTACGACGCCTGGGTGCAGGGCAAGGCACAACTGACGGCGCAGGAACTGCGCGGCCTGAAGCTGTTCCAGAATCCGGACAAGGGCAACTGCGCGAGCTGCCACAAGTTCAACCCGACCTCGAGCAATCCGGCGCGCTCGCTGTTCACCGACTTCGGCTACGACGCCATCGGCGTGCCGCGCAACCGCGCGATCCCGGCCACGCGCAAGGCAGCCTATTTCGACACCGGCCTGTGCGTCACCGGCGCCGCGCAGAAGTGGCCGGACAGTGCGCAGTGGTGCGGCTACTTCCGCACCCCCGGCTTGCGCAACGTCGCCGTGCGCGAACGCTTCATGCACAACGGCGCGTTCTCCACCCTGCGCGACGCGGTGGCCTTCTACGCCACGCGTTCGATCGAACCGGAACGCTGGTACCGGGACGGCCAGCAATTCGACGACGTGCCGCGGCAGTACCGGGGCAACATCAACGTGCAGAGCCTTCCCTACAACCGCCGCAAGGGCATGCCGCCGGCGCTGGACGACGCCGAGATCGATGCGATCGTCGCCTTCCTGCGCACGCTGACCGATGCGCCCTGGCAGTCCCGCATGCCCTGAGGGGCGCGGCCTCCATTCCCCCGAAGCCGGCATTCGTCGGCGCCACCCCGGGCTTCGTCGCAGTCCGCTTTCGCGGGGCGTCGCCGCTTGGCATGATCGGCGCAGTGCCGGCCGGGCACCTGCCCCGGACCGCGCGCTCCGCACAAAAACGCCAAGAGGAAAAGCATGAAACCTGTCGCCCCGTTGTTCGCCGCCGCCCTGCTGTCGGCCGCCAGTTCCGCCGCCTGCGCCCAGGACGCGCTCAACAACATCGTCCGCAGCTCGACCAGCACCAAGACCACGTTCGCCGTGTTCGACGTGCGCCCCGCCACGACTGGCCTGGAAGGCATCCAGGAAGCCGTCGCCGCCGCCTTCCGCAAGCACTACGACGGCATCAAGGTGATGCAGCAGATGGCGCCGTATCCGCTGCCGGCGTACGCCCCGCGCATGGGCTTCCACCAGGAGTCGCTGCGCGGCAGCATCGTCAGCGCGCCGGACTGCCCGCAGGCCGCCGCCATCGTCACCTCGTCCGACGGCACGCTGGCCAGGTACGGCGAAGCGTCCGTGCTGCAGGGCTGCGTGTTCCCCTACCGCGACGGCTACCGCGTCAACGTGTATGCGCTGTTCGTGCAGAAGTCCGGCGGCGCCGACGTCAACGTGCTGGGCGCCATGCTCGGCCGCGTGATCACCGGCGCGGTCGGCATCGGCGACTCGAGCCGATTCATCGGCGAGACCATCGACGACGTCGAGGCCCGGCTGAAGGCGCTGGCGCCCGACGTGGCCCTGGTCGAGCTGCAGCCGGCGCGCGCCGACCGCACGCCGGCCGCCGACCGCGCC
>DAMAFT010000116.1:0-9664 GCA_031995805.1 Massilia sp. | reverse complement strand
GCCGGCCTGAACGTCGGCGCCCAGGCCGCGCGCGTCAGCGTGGAAAGGATGAAGCAGGAATTCCTTCCGGCGCTGCTGCGCGGGGCCCAGGAGCTGTCGGTGCTCCTGCCCTGATTTCCGTCGCGCTGGCGGGCACGGGGTGCCCACCTACGCATCGTTCCCCTCAGAAGGTGTGGCGCAGGCCGACCATCAGGCCGTTCTGCGCCATGCCGGCGCCCACGGTGCCGCCGGCATCCAGCGCCACCGCCGAATTGCCCTTGTTGTCCATGCGGCCGGCCGAGCCGTAGACCGCGGTGCGCTTGGAGAAGTTGTAGGTCACGCGCGCCACGATCATGTTCACGTCCGCATTCGAATCCTTGGTGTCGCGCCGCGCCACTTGGGCGTCGATGGTGACCGCGCCGACCGGGTGGCTGACGCCGAGGTAGTACAGGTCGGAATCGGTGCGGCCGGTGGCGGCATTGGTCTCGCGGTCGATCACGCCGCCGCCGATCTTGGTGGCGCCCAGCATCACGAAGCCGTTGACGGTGGTGCGGATGTCGGTGTTGGCGCTGCTGCTCAAGCCGCCCGCCGCGCCGGTGTTGCCGTACATGCGGTCGTAGGACGTGTTCAGGCCCCATTCCTTGGTCTCGTAGCCGAACAGGCCGGTGTACTGGCGGCAGGCGTGCGCATTGCCGGCCACTTCGCCGGCGCAGTTGGTCGCGGCCGGGCCGCCGGCGGCGGAAGCGTCGCGTCCCAGGCTCCAGGTGGCGCCGATGGTGAAGCCGTTGAAGTTGCCCATGTAGGCGATCGAATTGTCGCTGCGCGCATTCGGCAGGTAGGGGTCGATGCTGCCGATCGCGAACAGGTGCGGTCCCAGCACGTCGGTCTTCAGGCCCGCGAGGTAGGTCATGTTGAGCTGGCGGCCCAGGCTCAGCGCGCCCCACGCTCCCTTCAGGCCGACGGCGGCCTGGCGCCCGAACAGGCGGTTGCCCTGGCCGATGGTGCCGGTGTCCATCGCGAAGCCGTTTTCCAGCACGAAGAAGGCCTGCAGCCCGCCGCCCAGGTCCTCGGTACCGCGAAAGCCGATGCGCGACGGGAAGGAGCTGGTCAGCGACGGCATCTTGGTGACCGAGTCGCCGGCCGCGTTCACGTTGGTGATATGGGCGATGCCGCTGTCGACGATGCCGTAGATCTGGACCGAGGTCTGGGCATGGGCGGCGGACGCGGCGAGGCCGCACGCCAGCGCGATCGCGCTGCAGGTGATCTTCTTCATTATGTCTCCGGTTTATTGTTAGGGCGTTCGTTTATCGAACAAGTAGTTGCCTATCGAACGCTTAATTAATACTATTGTCGTAACCCGAGCGTTGTCAACAAGCGCTTGTGGCCGGCGCACGACAGCGCCGGCGCGCCCGACATGCCGGCATACCGATCACAACAAGGAGACACGATCCATGAAACGCAGGACGATTGCAGCGGCGCTGGCCGCGCTGGCGGGCCTCGGCGCCTTGCCGGCCCACGCCCAGGACACCATCAGGATCGGCGTGATCGCCGCCTTCTCCGGCCCCTTCGCCGACTACGGCAAGCAGATGGAGGGCGGCATCAAGGCCTGGATGGCGAAGAACGGCGACACCGTCGCCGGCAAGAAGATCCAGGTGATCTACAAGGACACGACCGGCCCGTCGCCGGAAATCGCCAAGCGCCTGGCGCAGGAACTGGTGGTGCGCGACAAGGTCGATTTCCTGGCCGGCTTCGGCCTGACGCCGGAAGCGCTGGCGGTGGCGCCGGTCGCCCAGCAGGCGAAGACACCGATGATCGTGATGAACGCGGCCACCTCGGTGATCACCACCAAGTCCGACTACATCGCGCGCGTGTCGATGACGCTGCCGCAGATCTCGGCGCCGATGGGCGACTGGGCCGTCAGGAACGGCATCAGGAACGTGGTCACGGTGGTGGCCGACTACGGCCCCGGCATCGATGCCGAGAAGGCGTTCAGCGAGCGCCTGCAGAAGAACGGCGGCAAGGTGATCGAGGCGATCCGGGTCCCGCTGCGCAATCCGGAGTTCGCCCCGTTCATCCAGCGCATCAAGGATGCGAAACCGGACGCCGTGTTCGTGTTCGTGCCCGCCGGCGAGCAGAGCGTGGCCTTCATGAAGGGCTACCGCGAGCGCGGGCTGGCCGACGCCGGCATCAAGGTGATCGCCACCGGCGACCTCACCGACGACCACGTGCTGCCGGCGATGGGCGACGCCACCCTCGGCGTGATCACGACCTTCCATTATTCGGCCGCGCACAAGTCGCCCGAGAACGAGGCCTTCCTGAAGAGCTTCGCGAGCGCCAGCCCGAACGGGGGACGTCCGAACTTCATGGCGGTGGCGGCCTACGACGGCATGAACGCGATCTACCAGGTCAGCAGCAAGCTGGGCGGCAAGATCGACGGCGCCAAAGCCATGGCCATGCTCAAGGGGATGAAGATCGACAGCCCGCGCGGCCCGATCGCGATCGACCCGCAGACCCGCGACGTGGTGCAGACGGTCTACGTGCGCAAGGTCGAGAAGGTGGGCGGCGAGCCGTACAACGTCGAGTTCGACAAGTTCCCGGACCAGAAGGATCCGGGCAAGTAAGCCGTCGACAAACTACACGCCGGGCGTGCTCAACGCCCGCACCGCCGCGCGCAGTTGCGCCTGCAGCTGCGCGCGGCCATCCGCGCCGAGGTCGGCGAACATCAGGTTTTCCACTTCCAGCACGCGCACGTCGCCGTCGCGCAGGATCGCCTCGCCGGCCGCCGTCAGGCTGATCCGGATGATGCGCCCGTGCGCCGGATCGGGCTGGCGCGCGATCCACCCCTTCGCTTCCATCTGCTTGACCATCTCGTTGGCCGATTGCGGCGACGTCATCGTGCGCGTGGCCAGCTGCGCGTTCGACAGCGAGCCGTGGGCGTGGAACACCGACAGCGCCGTGTATTGCGGCACCGTCATCCCGACCGGCGCCAGCACGTCGCGCAGGCGCTGGCCCAGGACGTGGTCGAGGCGCCCCACCAGGTAGGCCAGGCCGGTCGGTGCGGAAGGCGATGCAGGTTTTTTTTCGATTGCCATAAAAGATGCTTGTCACGGAAAACAGGTGCGTATAGTATAAAACGCATATCAGGTAGCCTGATAATAAATCGACTAACGAGGAGACATTGTATGTCCAAATACGAAGGGCGCTGGCAGACCGTCAAGGTCGACGTGGAGAACGGCATCGGCTGGATCACGCTGAACCGGCCGGAAAAGCGCAATGCGATGAGTCCCACGCTGAACCGCGAGATGATCGACGTGCTCGAGACGCTCGAGCTCGACGACGACGCCCAGGTCGTCGTGCTGACCGGCGCCGGCGAGGCCTGGACCGCCGGCATGGACCTGAAGGAGTATTTCCGCGAGACCGACGGCAAGCCCGAGATCATGCAGGAACGCATGCGCCGCGACTGCTCGCAATGGCAGTGGAAGCTGCTGCGCATGTACAGCAAGGCGACCATCGCCATGGTCAACGGCTGGTGCTTCGGCGGCGCGTTCTCGCCGCTGGTGGCGTGCGACCTGGCGATCGCGGCCGACGACGCCGTGTTCGGCCTGTCCGAAGTCAACTGGGGCATCCCGCCGGGCAACCTGGTCAGCAAGGCCGTGGCCGACACCATGGGCCACCGCCAGGCGCTGCACTACATCATGACCGGCGATACCTTCACCGGCAAGGAAGCGGCCGCCATGGGGCTGATCAACAAGAGCGTGCCGCGCGACCAATTGCGCGACGCCGTCGTCGAACTGGCCGGCAAGCTGCTGGAAAAAAACCCGGTCGTGCTGCGCTACGCCAAGGTCGGCTTCAAGCGCTGCCGCGAACTGACCTGGGAACAGGGCGAGGACTACTTGTACGCGAAGACGGACCAGTCGAACCACCGCGATCCGGAAAAGGGCCGCAAGGAAGGCTTGAAGCAATTCCTGGACGACAAGACGATCAAGCCGGGCCTGCAGGCCTACAAGCGCGGCTGAACCGCGCCACGGCAATACCTGTTGCACAATAAGAACAATAACGGCGGCGCCCACGACGGCAGCCGCCGCCCCCTATCCAGTCAACACGAGGAGACCTTCATGTTCCACGCAGACCTGCTGTGCGGCGGGCAAGCCCGCGCCGCCGCGAACGGCGCCACGTTCGAGCGCCTGAATCCCGCCACCGGCGCCGTCGCCACGCGCGCCGCCGCCGCCACCCTGGACGACGTCGACGCCGCCGTCGCCGCCGCGCGCGACGCCTTCCCGGCCTGGTCCGCCATGGCGCCGGGCGAGCGCCGCGCCCTGCTGCTGAAGGCCGCCGACAAGATCGACGCCCTGCGCGGCCAGTTCGTCGAGACGGCGGTCGAGGAAGCCGGCGGGGCGCCGATGTGGTACCACTTCAACGTGACGCTGGCCGCGAACATGCTGCGCGAAGCGGCGTCGATGACCACCCAGATCGCCGGCGAAGTCATCCCGTCCGACGTACCCGGCTCGCTCGCGCTGGGCGTGCGCCAGGCCTGCGGCGTGGTGGTCGGCATCGCGCCGTGGAACGCGCCCATCATCCTGGGCACGCGCGCGCTGGCCATGCCGCTCGCCTGCGGCAATACCGTCATCCTCAAGGCGTCCGAGGTGTGCCCGGCGCTGCACCGCCTGATCGGCCAGGCCTTCGTCGACGCCGGCTTCGCGCCCGGCGTCGTCAACGTGATCACGAATGCGCCCGCCGACGCGGCGCAGGTGGTCGAGCGCCTGATCGCCCACCCGGCCGTCAAGCGCATCAACTTCACCGGCTCGACCAGGGTCGGCCGCATCATCGCCCAGCAGGCCGCGGCACACCTCAAGCCGGTGCTGCTCGAGCTGGGCGGCAAGAACCCGCTGCTCGTGCTCGACGACGCCGACCTCGACGCCGCCGTGGAAGCGGCCGCGTTCAGCGCCTTCTTCAACCAGGGCCAGATCTGCATGTCGGCCGACCGCATCCTGGTCGACCGCAAGGTGGCCGACGCGTTCATCGAGAAGTTCGCGGCCAAGACCGCGACGTTGACGGCCGCGCGCAGCGACGCGCCGCTGGCGGGCATGGTCGACGCCGCGGCCGCCGCGCGCGTGGACGCCATGCTGCAGGATGCACGCGCCCGCGGCGCCAGCGTGGTGCAGGCCGGCGGCGTGGACGGCAACATCATGCAGCCGGCCATCGTCGACGGCGTCACGCCGGAAATGCTGGTCTACCAGGAAGAGTCGTTCGGCCCGATCGTCTCGGTGCTGCGCTTCGACGGCGACGAGGACGGCATCCGCCTGGCCAACGACAGCGAATACGGCCTGTCCTCGGCGGTGTTCAGCCGCGACGTCGGCCGCGCCATGGCCGTCGCGCGCCGCATCGAGTCCGGCATCTGCCACGTCAACGGGCCGACCGTGCACGACGAGGCGCAGATGCCGTTCGGCGGCGTCAAGGGCAGCGGCTACGGCCGCTTCGGCGGCAAGGCGGCGATCGCCGAGTTCACCGACCTGCGCTGGATCACGGTGCAGACCGGGTCGCGCCACTACCCGATCTGAGCGGGGACCGCCATGACCCGATCGACGATTGAGGAAGGCGGCAGCGTAAAACGGCGGCAGGTCGATCTCGGCAATCCCGAGATCGCGGCCTGGCAGGAGGACGGCGTCTGGCACCTGGACGCCGTCACCCCGCTCGCCCCGGTGCCGGCGCGCTTCACCGACCGCCTGCTCGAGGGCGCGCGCGCGCATCCGGAACGCGCGCTGGTGGCCCAGCGCGGGCCGGACGGCCAGTGGATCCGCCTGTCCTACGCCGACGTGCTGCAGCGCGCGCGCCGCATCGGCCAGGCCCTGCTCGACCGCGGCTTGTCGGCCGAGCGGCCGCTGGCCATCCTGTCCGGCAACGACCTCGAACACTTCCAGCTGGCGCTCGGCGCCATGTATGCCGGCATCCCGTATGCGCCGCTGTCGCCGGCCTATTCGCTGGTCGCCACCGACCCGGCCAAGCTGGGCGAGCTGATTGCGCAACTGACGCCGGGCGCCCTGTTCGCCGCCGACGGCAACGCCTTCGCGCGCGCCGTCCAGGCCGTGATGCCGGCCGGCGCCGAACTGATCCTGGCCAGGGGCGACGTGCCCGGCCACGCGGCCACCCGTTTCGCCGACCTGCTCGAGACCGCGCCCACTAGCGTGGACGCGCGCAATGCCGACGTGGGCCCGGCCGCCATCCAAGTTCCTGTTCACCTCGGGCTCGACCAGGAAGCCGAAGGCGGTGATCACCACGCACGGCATGCTCTGCCATAACCAGCAGATGCTGCTGCAGACCTTCCCGTTCTTCGGCCAGGAACCGCCGGTGCTGCTCGACTGGCTGCCCTGGAACCATACCTTCGGCGGCAGCCACAACGTCGGCATCGTGCTGTACAACGGCGGCACGCTGTACATCGACGACGGCCGCCCGACCCCGCGCGACTTCGCCGCGACGCTGCGCAACCTGCGCGAGATCGCGCCCACCGTCTACTTCAACATCCCGGCCGGCTGGGAGATGCTGACCGAGGTGCTGGAAAACGATGCCGC
The DNA here is from genome assembly GCA_031995805.1 of Massilia sp. Lineage (GTDB taxonomy): Bacteria > Pseudomonadota > Gammaproteobacteria > Burkholderiales > Burkholderiaceae_D > Telluria. Next base: position 3,119 of record DAMAFT010000116.1, on the reverse strand, counting down.
GCTGGCCGACGTCTTCTTCTCGCGCGTGAAGCTGTTCTTCTGCGCCGGCGCCGGCCTGTCGCAATCGGCATGGGAGCGCCTCGACGCGGTCGCCATGCGCTGCTGCGGCGAATCGATCCGCATCATGACCGGCCTGGGGATGACGGAGACCTCGCCGTCGAGCACCTTCGGCACCGGCCCGATCGTCAAGGCCGGCTACGTCGGCGTGCCGGCGCCCGGCTGCCGGGTCAAGCTGGTGCCGGTCGGCGACAAGCTGGAGGCGCGCTTCGCCGGCCCGCACGTGACGCCCGGCTACTGGCGTGCGCCCGAGCTGACGGCCGCCGCCTTCGACAGCGACGGCTACTATTGCACCGGCGACGCGCTGCGCTTCGTCGACGCGGCGCATCCGGAACTGGGCTGCATGTTCGACGGCCGCATCGCCGAGGACTTCAAGCTGGCCTCCGGCACGTTCGTCAGCGTCGGGCCGCTGCGCGCGCGCGTGATCAGCATGGGCGCGCCCTACGTGCTCGATGCGGTGGTCACGGGCATCAACCGTCCGGTCATCGGGCTGCTGGTGTTCCCGCGCATGGACCACTGCCTGGCGCTGTCCGGCCTGGACGCGGATGCGCCGGCCGCCGACGTCTTGGCCAGCGCGCCGGTGCGCGCCTTCTTCGCCGGCCTGCTGCGCGCGCTGAACCACGATTGCGGCGGCTCGTCGAAGCGGGTGGACCGCCTGCTGCTGCAGGCCGAGCCACCCTCGATCGACCAGCGCGAGCAGACCGACAAGGGTTCGATCAACCAGGCCGCGGTGCTGCAGCGCCGCGCCGCGCTGGTCGACGCGATGTACGACGGCACGGATCAGCGGACGATCCGAGCGGATTGACGACGACGACCACAACAACGAGGAGACGATATGAAACTGAAGACACTGGCGTGCATCGGGCTCGCCTTCCTGCCCTTCGCGGGCGGTCCGGCTTGGGCGCAAAGCGACGACACCATCCGCATCGGCGTGATCGCCGCGCTGACCGGGCCGTTCGTCAACATCGGCAAGCCGTTCGAGGACGGCATCAAGACCTGGATGGCGCAGAACGGCGACAAGGTGGCGGGCAAGAAGATCGAGATCCTGTACCGCGACGACGGCGGCAGCAACGTCGAGCTGTCCAAGCGCGCCGCGCAGGAACTGGTGGGGCGCGAGAAGGTCAGCTTCCTGATCGGCTTCTCGCTGACGCCGAGCGCGCTGGCGGTGGCGCCGGTCGCTACCCAGGGCAAGGTGCCGATGATCGTGATGAACGCGGTCACCACCGGCATCACGGCCAAGTCGCCGTACATGCTGCGCACGTCGATGACGATGCAGCAGATGACGGAGCCGTTCGGCGACTGGACCGCGAAGAACAAGATCGGCAAGGTGTATTCGCTGGTGAGCGACTACAGCACCGGCCTGGACGCCGAGGCGCGCTTCACCAAGGGCCTCACGGCCGGCGGCGGCAAGGTGGTCGGCTCGGCGCGCGTACCGCTGGCCAATCCGGATTATTCTCCCTTCGTCCAGCGCATCAAGGACCAGAAGCCGGACGCCGTGTTCTTTTTCGCGCCGGGTGTCGAGGATGGCGTCGGCATGCTCAAGGCCTATAGCGACAAGGGCCTGGACAAGGCCGGCATCAAGTTCCTGGGCGTGGGCGACATGACCAGCGACACGCCGACGCTGGAAGCGCTGGGCGAGCGCGCGCTGGGCGCCGTCACGGTGCTGAACTACTCGACGGCGCTCGACAACGACGCCAACAAGACCTTCCTGAAGGCCTACGCCGCCGCCAACCCGAACCGTCCGGCGCCGACCTTCGTCACCGTCGCGGCCTACGACACGATGGGCATGATCTACGAAACCATCCGCAAGCTGGACGGCAAGGTCACCGGCGACCAGGCCGTCAAGGTACTGAGCGGGATGAAGTGGAACAGCCCGCGCGGCCCGATCAGCATCGATCCGAAATCGCGCGATATCGTGCAGAACATGTACATCCGCGAAGTGAAAAAGGTGAACGGCAAGCTGGTCAACGAGCCGATCGGCGTCTTGAAGGACGTCCTGCCCGAGTAAGCCTCGGCATGGCCGGGCGCGCCGTGGGCGGGCCCGGCCATCTCGTCGACGTATACAATTACTTTACAAATGAAATATTCAGGACTAAACTTTGTTCAGGGTACAGTGATGGCACTGGCCCACCTTCCCTCATTCGATGGTGAACAACATGAACAAGATAGTCCTGATCCCCGTGGTACTGGCCGCCCTGCTGGCCGGTTGCGCTTCCACCGACACCGTGGCGAGCAACGATCCCGCGCGCGCGCGCGCGCAAGCCGAACTGGCGCAGGCCAAGGCCGACGGCACGCATCCGCTGACCGAGGCGGCCTACGTCTATCCGAACTGGGTCGCCTCCCACAAGGCGCCCTGACGCATGGCCGATAGGATGCCGATGAGCGCGCCGATGAGCGATTTCTGGTCGACCGAACAGCGCTTGCAGCGGGTCCAGGCGCGCCTGCCCGGCTTTCCCTACGAGCAGATGCGCCTGGTGCGCATGGCTTATCGCCAGCAAAAGACGCTGCGCGACAAGACCAATGCCGCCCTCAAGAAGCATGCGCTGTGCGATACCCATTACCTGGTCCTGGCGATCCTGTACGGCAGCGTCGACGAGACCTCGACCGCGACGGAACTGAGCGAAGCCTGCAACGAAAAACCCGCCAACCTGACGCGCGTCTGCGACGAACTCGCGGCCAAGGGTTTTATCCAGCGCAGCCCGAAACCGGGCGATCGGCGCGCCGTCATGATTTCCCTGTGCGACGCCGGCCGCAGCATGATCGAGCAGATCCTGCCCGAAGTCTCGGCCGACGTGACGTCCGCCTACTCCTGCTTGAGCGCGGCGGAGCTGGAACAACTGGCCAGCCTCAGCGCCCGCGTCCTGAACGCGATGGACCGCGACGAATGACCGTTGCCGGCGGCGCAGCCGCCGGCAACGCAACGGCATCCGAACAGCCACTCCGTATAAGACACCCTGCTGCTGTTGAACGTCGCCCCTGCGCAGGCAGGGCCAGATTTCCCTTGCGTGGCCGCCGAAACGCAAAAAGCCCGCTCCAGGTCACTGGAGCGGGCTTTCGCTTAA
>DAMAFT010000115.1:0-9693 GCA_031995805.1 Massilia sp. | reverse complement strand
AGACGTCGTCCTGGTTCGGCAGGTTGGCGCCGCCCGAGTCGACCAGGTAGATGCACGGCAGGTTGTTCTGTTCAGCGATCTCCTGGGCGCGCAGGTGTTTTTTCACCGTCATCGGGTAATAGGTCCCGCCCTTGACGGTGGCGTCGTTGCAGACGATCACGCATTCCTGGCCGGCGACGCGGCCGATGCCGGTGATGATGCCGGCGCTCGGGGCGGCGCCGTCGTACATGTCGTAGGCCGCCAGTTGCGACAGTTCGAGGAAGGGCGTGCCGGGATCGAGCAGCATCTGGACGCGTTCGCGCGGCAGCAGCTTGCCGCGCGCGACGTGCTTCGCGCAGGCCGCCTCGCCGCCCCCCTGGGCGACGGCGGCGACTTTCGCGCGCAGGTCGTCGACCAGGGCTTGCATGGCGGCGGCATTGGCCTTGAAGTCCTCCCCGCGCGGGTTCAGTTTGCTCTCGATGGATGGCATTGCGTCTCCTGGTGTCTTTCTTAATCTGGGAAAGTGCCGTCCAGGTAGAACCACCGCATCTTGCCGCCAACGGCAGGATCGGGCTCGCGCACGAAGCGGCTGATCTCGTGCAGGCGGTATGCGCGGCCATTCACCTTGTAGCGTGCGACGAACTCGACGGTGTCCTTGTCTGGATCTTCCGGCTGGTCTGCTTGACGTTTACGTAAACGTAAAGAGGATTTTATCTCAAGTCCGAGCCATTGGATATGTTCTTTCTTGTCCACGATGGGCTCGCCGGGCCGGGTGCTTGGATGCCAGGTCTCGCGCAGGTAATCCTCCTGCTGCATCTTGAAGGCGGTATAGCGCGAACGCATCAGCGCCTCGGCGGTCGGCGGCAACTCGGCGCCGGCGATGTACGGACCGCAGCAACGCATGATGGCCGGGCCGCCGCAGGGGCAGGGAGGGTGTTGGGAAGGGGTAGGCATGGCGGCAATTATCCGCCATTTCCGGGCCATCAGGCAGGCTGTGCGCCGATTACGGTTTTGCGAGATGGCCGCATGTTGGCCGCAGTTGCCTCATCTGCAGCCATTTTTTACCGAAAATAAATTTAACCACCTAGAAAACCTGGCAGAAAAAATTTGATAAATCACAAACCGGGGTCAGAGCCGGGCTCTGACCCCGGTTTGAGGTTTGTTAAGGTTTGTCGATTAAAGGGTGAGGCCGGTGAGGGGGAAGGGGGTGGATTTGCCGCGCATCAGGTCGGCCAGCAGGCTGGCGGTGCCGCAGGCGAAGGTGAAGCCCAGGGGGCCGTGGCCGACGTTCAGCCACAGGTTGGGGTAGGACGTCGCGCCGATGATCGGGGAGCTGGTCGGCGTGGCCGGGCGCAGGCCGGCCCAGGGCGTGACTTGCGTGTAGTCGGCGGCGCGCGGCATCGTTTCGCGGACCTGGCGCGCCAGGCTGGCGATGCGCTTCGGGTCCAGGCTCAGGTCTTCGCCGACCATGTCGACCATCGCCGCCACGCGCAGCTTGTCGCCGATGCGCGCGTACAGGACCTTGCGTTCGAAGTCGGTCACGCTGATTTCCGGGGCGACGTCGTCCTGGCGGATCGGCGCCGTCAGGCTGTAGCCCTTGAGCGGATACAGCGGCAGGGCGATGCCGGCCGTGCCGGCCAGCGCGCGGCTCTGCATGCCGGCGGCCAGCACGTAGGCGTCGGCGTGCAGGGCGCCGGCGCCGGTCTCGATGCCGGTCACGCGGCCATCCAGCGTGGCGATGCGCGTCGCTTCCCCGTGCACGAAGCCCTCGAAGCGCGGATGCCGGCGGATCTGCTCGGCCAGCAGCACGCAGAAGGCGTAGCAGTCGGCCACCGCCTCGCCGCCGTTGTAGATGCCGCCGGCGAGCCGGTCTTCCATCGCGGCCAGGGCGGGTTCGTGGGCCACGCAGTCGGCGGCGCTCCAGACCTGGCGCGTGCCGGCCGCATCCGGCTTGGCGACGGCGGCCTCGAAGGCCTTGCGGGTGCGGTAGACCACCAGCTTGCCGGCATCGCGCCAGGCGAAGGCGTCGAGCGGCACGAGGGGTTGCAGCTGGGCCATGCCCTGGCGCGACAGCTCGCCCAGTTCCAGCAGCTTGGTGGTCATGCGGCGGTTGACGTCGGCGCGGCAGTTGGCCAGGAAGGACGCCAGCCAGCGCCACTGGTGCAGGTCGAACTGCGGCTTGAAGCGCAGCGGGCCGTGTTCCTGGAACAGCCACTGGACGGCCTTCAGCGGCACGCCTTCATCGGCCAGCGGCGACACGTAGCGGTAGCTGAGCTGGCCGCCATTGCTGTAGCTGGTGCCGGTGCCCACTTCCGGTGCACGTTCGAGCAGCGTGACGCGAAAGCCGGCCTCCAGCAACCACCAGGCCGAAGCCAGGCCGACGACGCCGCCACCGATGACGATTACTTGTTGCATCCGCGCACACTATGGTCGATTGATATGACGCATGAGCTTAGGCGCTGGCCGGGGCGGCGGCCAATGAATGTAGCGCAGGCAGGCATAACCGGCAGTCATGCGATGCACCGCCAGGAAGCTTTTTGGTGATAATTCACGCTTTTTGCACCAGGATGGCGCGCCGGTACAGCGCCGTCAGGAGGCGTTCCTGGAACCGTGCCAGTCCCGAATACGCACCCCGGTTGGACGACGCCAGCGGATCGCTGGCGGTGCCGCCGACCAGTACGACCATGCCGTTGCGCCGTTCCAGGTCGGCGGCGAACACCGACATCAGGCCGTAGGCGTCGCCCAGGTGCCCCACCGCCGCGAAGCCGCCGCCGTCCACCAGCCGGGTGCGGTCTTCCGGGTGGTCCGGGAACTGTTCGTTGCCCAGGCCCCAGCAGTGGAACAGGCCGTCCAGCGTGTCGCCGTTGGCGCCGTCGTAGGTCCACTGGCGCGCGAACATGCGCGCCAGCGTGTCGGCGCGCAGGAGGCGCCGGCCCTCGTGCACGCCGCCATGCATCAGCATGCGCATGACGGTGCCCAGGCCGCGCGCCGAGATGCGCAGGCCGCCCGTCGGGCTGAACGGGGTGGCGTTGGTGCCGACCGGATGGCGTTCCAGGCCGGGCGCCGGCGCCGGCGGGCGCAGCCGGTAGTCGTCGGCCTGGGCGATCCAGGGGCCGCGCGCATCCCAGACCTCGGTGTCGACGGTGCGCTTGCGGTACAGCGTGGCCAGGTTCGCCAGCGCCGCCGGCGCCAGCTCGGCCGGGTGGTAGCCGGCCTGCAGGCCGAGCGGGTCGAGCAGCAGGCGCCGCATCAGCCGGTCGAAGCGTTCGCCGGTCACGCGTTCCATCAGCGTGCCGATCACGCCCCAGCCCAGGTTGCAATAGGTGAAATAGGCGCCGGGGGCGGCCTGGGCCGACCACATCCCGGCGGCATCGGGCCGCAGCACGTCGCGCAGCGCGGTGCCGGCGGGCCAGGAATAGCCGGCGTCGTCGCGCAGCGACGAGGTATGGGTCAGCAGGTGGCGCAGGGTGATGGCGCGGTCCGGGAAGTGCGGATTGCGCAGCGCGAAGCCGAGGGCGTTGGCGACGTCGGCGTCCAGGTCGACCCGGCCGTCCTCGACCAGGCGCATCAGGCCCAGCGTGGTCATCATCTTCGACACCGAGGCGATGCGGTACAGGGTGTCGGCGCCGGCCGGCAGGTCGGGCCTGCCGCTGCCGCTGCCGATGATGCGCCGTCCGCAGGCGTACTCGTAGGCGACGGCGCCGTCGCGGATCGCCAGCACCGCCAGGCTGGCCAGTTCGCAGCCCGGATCGCGGGCGATCGCTTCCAGTTCCCGGTCGAGCGCGGCCGTGCCTGCCGCGACGCTATCCGGTACCGCCGCCAGCAGCGGATTCGCCACGCCCAGCAGGGCCATCCCCAGTACCTTGCGCCTGCCTCGCTGCATGGTGCTCTCCATCGACGTATGATGGCGCGAGAATACGGACTCGGCCGGCCACAGGCAATGGCATGAATATGGAGAACGCATAACCCGGGGATATGCCCCCCGGTTCTTGCATAACTTTTCGGAATGCCAGCGCCCGATCCTTTCATGGCAAGCCGGTCCTGATTGGTACTACACTGGTCATATCGACAATCCACGCAGTTCCTATTTCCGACGGCCATGCTCAACACCGAAACCCCAGCCCGGCAGCACGCCACCCTCGACCAGTATCCGACCGCCGAACTGGTCAACGTGCTGGTCGACGACCAGTTCAAGGCCGTCGAGGCGGTCCGCGCCGCATCGCCGCGCATCGCCGCCGCCGTCGCGGCCGCGCTGCCGCGCATGGAGGCGGGCGGGCGCCTGGTCTACGTGGGCGCTGGCACCTCGGGCCGCCTGGGCGTGCTCGACAGCGTCGAGCTGTACCCCACCTTTTCCTGGCCGCACGAGCGCGCGGTGGCGCTGCTGGCCGGCGGCGAACAGGCGATGTTCGTCGCCGTCGAGGGCGCCGAGGACGACGTCGAGCAGGGCGCGGCCGACGTCCGCAACGCCGCCGTGGGACCGGACGACGTGGTGCTGGCGCTGGCCGCGTCCGGCGCCACGCCCTACGTGCTGGGCGCGCTGCGCGCGGCGCGCGCGGCCGGCGCCCTGACGGTCGGCTTCGCGAACAACCCGGACGCCCCCGTCGCCGGCGAGGCGGAGATCGGCATCACCCTCGACACCGGTCCGGAAGCCATTTCCGGCAGCACGCGCCTGAAGGCCGGCACCTCGCAGAAGATCGCGCTGAACACGTTCTCGAGCGCCTTGATGGTGCGTTTGAACAAGGTTTATGGCAACCTGATGGTAGACTTGAAGGCTACCAATGCCAAGCTGGTACGGCGCGCCATCCGCCTGACGACGTTCGCCACCGGCGCCGACGACGACAAGGCGCGGGCGGTGCTGGAACAGTGCGGCTTCCACGTGAAGGTCGCGATCGTGGCCTTGTCCAGGAACACCTCGGTCGAGCAGGCGCGCGCCCTGCTGGAGACGGCGCACGGCAGCGTGCGCGGCGCCCTGGCCGGCTGACCGGCCCGCCGGCCCCCGGCCGCAAACTGTTCCGGCAAGCGCACGCCCGCAGACCACGAAAGAACGATGCAAACGACTTCGCCAACCAAGACCCCGTGGCTGTGGGTGCCCTCCCTGTACTTCGGCCAGGCCATTCCCTACGTCGTCGTGATGTACCTCTCGGTCATCATGTACAAGGACATGGGGATTTCCAACACCGACATCGCCTTCTATACGAGCCTGCTGTACCTGCCCTGGGTGATCAAGCCGCTGTGGTCGCCCCTGGTCGACATGTTCGGCACCAAGCGCGGCTGGACGGTGGCGCTGCAGCTGGCGCTGGCGGCTTCGCTGGGCACGATCGGCGCCACGCTGCACCTGCCGGCCTTCTTCACGGTCAGCCTGGGCGTCATGTGGGTCATGGCGTTCAGCTCGGCCACCCACGACATCTCCGCCGACGGCTTCTACATGCTCGGCCTGCGCCAGCAGCAGCAGGCCGCCTACGTCGGCGTGCGCAGCACCTTCTACCGCCTGGCCACGCTGGCCGGGCAGGGGCCGCTGGTGATCCTGGCCGGCTACCTGGCGACGACGCTGGGCGACGTGCGGCAAGCGTGGGCCATCGTGTTCTTCGTGCTGGCCGGCCTGTTCTTCGCCCTGTTCGCCTGGCACCAGGCGGTGCTGCCGCGCCCCGATGCCGACCGCAAGGCGGGTGAAGGCAGCAACCCGCTGCGCGAATTCGGCGCCACCTTCGCCAGCTTCTTCCGCAAGCGCGACATCTGGCTGATCGTCGGCTTCATCCTCACCTACCGCCTGGGCGAGGCGCAGATCCTGAAACTGGTCGCGCCCTTCCTGAAGGACCCGGTGAGCGAGGGCGGCCTGGGCTTGACGACGGCGCAGTACGGCACCGCCTACGGCACCGTCGGCATCATCGCGCTGACCGTCGGCGGCCTGTTCGGCGGCTGGCTGATCTCGCGCCTGGGCCTGAAGCGCTGCCTGTGGCTGATGGTATGCGCGGTGCACCTGCCCGACCTGGTGTTCGTCTACCTGTCGGCGGCGCAGCCGCAGAGCCTTGCCGTGGTCGGCGGCTTCCTGGCCCTCGAGCAGTTCGGCTACGGCTTCGGCTTCACCGCGATGATGATGTACATGATCATGGTGTGCGACGGCCCCTATAAAACGGCGCACTACGCGATCTGCACCGGCCTGATGGCGCTCGGCATGATGGTGCCGGGGATGTGGAGCGGGGCGCTGCAGGAAATGCTGGGCTACCGCCACTTCTTCGTCTGGACCTGCCTGGCGACCGTGCCGGCGTTCGTGATGGCGGCGCTGGTGCGGATCGATCCGGAGTTCGGCAAGAAGTAACACCGTCGTCATTCCCGCCTGCGCGGGAATGACGGTTTCGAAGACAACGATAAACAAACCAATCCATCGGAGACCGCATGTCCGCCAGCCCACCCCGCCTGGCCTCGCTCGACGCCTTCCGCGGCTTCACGATCGCCGCCATGGTCCTGGTGAACAACCCGGGCGACTGGGGCCACCTCTACGGCCCGCTGGCCCACGCGCACTGGAACGGCTGGACCTTCACCGACTGCATCTTCCCCTTCTTCCTGTTCATCGCCGGCGTGTCGATGGCGCTGTCGCTCGGGCGCCAGGTCCAGGCCGGGGCGGACAAGCCGCGCCTGCTGGCCCGGCTGGCGCAACGCGCGGCCGTGATCTTCCTGATCGGCTTCCTGCTCAACCTGGTGCCGTACTTCCACTTCGACCGGGTGCGCATTCCCGGCGTGCTGCAGCGCATCGCCCTGTGCACCCTGCTGGCCGCGCCCGTCGTGCTGTGGTGCGGCTGGCGCCTGCAACTGGCGGCCATCGCCGTTCTCCTGGCGCTGTACAGCGTGCTGATGCTATGCGTGCCGGTGCCCGGCATCGGCGCCGGCGTGCTGGAGCCGGGCATGGACTTCGGCGCCTGGGTCGACCGGTCGCTGCTGGGCGGCCACCTGTGGGTGCAGTCGAAGACCTGGGATCCGGAAGGGCTGGTGTCGACCTTGCCCGCCACCTGCAACCTGCTGGCCGGCGTGCTGGCCGGGCGCTGGCTGGCAAGCAAGGCAGGGCGCAGCGAACAGACCGTGTGGCTGCTGCTGGCCGGCCTAGCGTGCTGCTGGGTCGGCGCGGTTTTGGATACCATGCTCATGCCGATCAACAAAAGCCTGTGGACGCCCTCGTTCAGCCTGATGACGACGGGGTGGGCGCTGGTGGGGTTCGCGGCGTGCTACTGGTTGCTGGACGCCAATCCGCATGCGGGGCTGCGGGCACGCGCGGCATGGTGGGCGCGGCCCTTCGTCGTCTACGGGATGAACGCCCTGTTCGTGTTCGCGTTCTCCGGTTTCGTCGCGAAGATGCTGGGCTATGTAAAATTCGCCCGGCCGGACGGCAGCGTCCGGTCGCTGGGCAGCGTGTTGTACGAACCGATCGCCGCCCTGCCGATCGGCGCCGTCAATACGTCCCTGCTGCATGCGGTGCTGTTCGATGCGTTCATGTTCCTGGTCGCCTGGATCATGTGGCGCAACAAATGGTTCGTGAAAGTCTGAAGATTCTAAGCGGAGTGGTTCTTGCAACAACCTGATCAGAAACGACGCGCATTCGCGTTCGCGGGCGTCGCCGGTGCGCTGGCGATGGGTGGCCCGCTGGGCGGCTTCCTGGCCGGCTGCACCACGGCGCCGACCGCTACCCCCGGCCTGGCCGGGGGCGACCAGCCGCCGCCGGCGCCGCGCGAGTTCCGCGCCGCCTGGGTCTCCACGGTCGCCAACATCGACTGGCCCAGCAAGCCGAACCTGCCCGCCGACAAGCAGCAGGCGGAGGCGATCGCCATCCTCGACCGCGCCAAGGCGCTGAACCTGAACGCCATCGTGCTGCAGGTGCGCCCGTCGGCCGACGCCATCTACGCATCGAAGATCGAGCCGTGGTCGGAATACCTGACGGGCCTGCAGGGCCAGGCGCCGCAGCCCTGGTACGACCCGTTGACATTCTGGGTGACGCAGGCCCATGCGCGCGGCCTGGAGCTGCACGCCTGGTTCAATCCCTACCGCGCGCGCAACAACGGCGCCCGCTCGCCGGCCGCGCCGAACCACATTTCGCGGACCAACCCGGCCGCCGTCAAATCCTACGGCAAGTTCCTGTGGATGGACCCGGGCGAGGACGCGGCCGTCAAGCAGACGCTGGACGTGGTGCTGGACGTGGTGCGCCGCTACGACATCGACGGCGTCCACATCGACGACTACTTCTATCCCTATCCGATCGAGACGCCGAACGCGTCCGGCGCGGAAGGGGCGGCGCTGGACGGCAAGGTGGCCAAGTCGGAACTCGACTTCCCGGACGCGCCGTCGTGGCAGCGCTACGTCACCAATGGCGGCAAGCTCGACCGCGCGTCCTGGCGCCGCGAGAACGTGAATAAACTGATCGAGGCGCTGTACGAGGGCATCCACCGCGAGAAGAGCTGGGTGCGCTTCGGCATCAGCCCGTTCGGCCTGGGCCGCCCGGACCGGCGCCCGGCCGGCATCAACGGCTTCTCGCAGTACGACAAGCTGTACGCGGACGCCGAGACCTGGCTGCAGAACGGCTGGCTCGACTATTTCACGCCGCAGCTGTACTGGTCGATCCGCCAGCCGGGCCAGGCCTACGACGTGCTGCTCGACTACTGGCTGGCGCAGAACGTCAAGGGCCGCCACATGTGGCCGGGCCTGTTCACCAGCCGCATCGGCGCGCCCACGCGCGACTACCAGCCGCGGGAAATCCTGGAGCAGATCGACGTCACGCGCCTGCGCGCCGGCGCCACCGGCCACGTGCACTTCAGCATGGCCGCGCTGATGCAGAACCGCAAGGGGATCGGCGACCAGCTGCGCGCCGTGACCTACCAGGGACCGGCGCTGGTGCCGGCCACCCCCTGGCTCGGCAACGACGTCCCGGGCACGCCGGGCGTGGCGGCCGCGCGCAAGGGCGACGCCGTCGCCCTGAAGCTGGCGGCCGGCAAGGCCAACGCGATGTATGCGATCTGGTCGCGCTACGGCAGCCAGTGGCGCTTCGCGGTGGCGCCGGCCTCGCGCGTGGACTGGTCGGTGCCGGACGACGTGAAGCTGGGCAAGGTCGACGCCGTGTTCGTCAGCGCCGTCGATCGCCTGGGCAACGAGAGCCCGCGCGTGCAGGCCTGGGCGCGCGACGTGGCAAAGGCATAACATTGGCTCATGCATCCAGCGCCGCTATTCATTCGCGAGATGCCGGAGCGCAGCGTACACTTCGCCAGACCATGACCGATCCGCAACCCGACAATCCGCAGCGTACCGACGGCCCTGGCCTGGGCATCGACGCCGGCGGCACCCAGACCCGCTGGGCGCTGGCCGCACCCGGCGGCGCCATCGTCGCCGAGGGCACGACGGCCGGCCTGTCCGCGCTGCAGATGGGCAGCGCGCACGGGCGCGAGGCCGTGCGCGCCACCTTCGCCGAACTGGCCGGCGCCGTGCTGGTGCACGGCGTGCCGGCGCGCGTGGAGGCGGGCCTGACCGGCTTCGGCGGCGACAGCGAACTGCTGCAGCGCTGGCTGGCCGAGCTGTTGCATGTGCCGCCGGACGCCGTGCGCCTGCGCAGCGACATCGAGATCGCCTACCGCGCCAGCTTCGCGCCCGGCCAGGGCTACCTCGTGTACGCGGGCACCGGCTCGAGCGGCGCCTTCAGCGACGCGCACGGCACCTTCCACCGGGCCGGCGGGCGCGGCG
>DAMAFT010000114.1:0-9771 GCA_031995805.1 Massilia sp. | reverse complement strand
GCCCGGACCTGGCGCAAGCGACCCGCCAGGCCATCCAACTGGGCTTCGACCGCATCCTGACGTCCGGCGCCGCCACCAGCGCCCCGGCGGGCCTGGACAACCTGGCGCGCTGCTTCGACGCCGCTGCCGGCCGCATCGCCATCATGCCCGGCGCCGGCGTCAATGCCGGCAACGTCGGCCTGCTGCGCGCGCGGCTGCCGCTGACCGACATCCACGCCTCCTGTTCGGAAGCGCTGGCGGCGCCGGCGCCGCGGGTGGCGGCACTCGGCTTCGATTCCGGCGCGCGGCGGCAGACCAGTCGCGCCAAGGTAGCGGCGCTGAAGGCGGCATTGCTCGCCTGAGCCGGCTTTCTTCTTGAAATCCGCGACGGTTTGTGTGAGACTCGTCGGGATTCGAGTGAAACCGGTTTCACTTTTGATCGCCGTTCGACGAAAGGACCTGCTTGCAGTTCGATCTGACGTCTCTCGCGCCGTATCTCGGCGACCTGGCCGCAGGCGCGCGCTTGACCGCCCTCGCCTGCGCGCTGGCCCTGGCCGGCAGCCTGGTCCTGGGCATGGCGGCGGCCCTGATGCGGACCGCGTCCGCGGCGCCGACCCGGCGCGCGGCCGAGGCGTATGTCGATGTCTTCCGCAACGTTCCCTTCATCGTCCAGCTGTTCTTCCTGTTCTACGGCCTGCCCGAGATCGGCATCGAACCGAGCGCCCTGGGCACCGGCGTGCTGGCCCTGTCGCTGGCCGGCGGCGCCTTCGCGTCGGATGCGATCCGCGCCGGGATCCTGGCGCTGGAGCCGGGCGTGCTGGAGGCGGCGCAGGTCAGCGGCCTGTCGCGCCTGGCCATCTACCGCCGCATCGTGCTGCCGCTCGCGCTGCGCACGGCGGTGCGCCCGCTGGGCGCGGTGTTCGTCAACCTGATCCTGACGTCGTCGATCCTGTCGGCCATCACCCTCAACGAACTGACCGGCGCGGCCAAGATCGTCGCCGCCGACACCTTCCAGCCGTTCGAGGTGTACGCCGTCCTGCTGTTGCTGTACGCCGCGCTGACCTGGCTGGTGTCGCTGGCGGCCGGCGCGCTGCACCGGCGCCTGAACCGGCATGTCGACGGAGGGCGCGCCTGATGCAGGCGGCCGGTTTCACGCCCTACGACCTGGTGCTGCTGCTGCAGGGCCTGGGCGTGTCGGTCGCGCTGTTCGCCGCGACCACCGTCATCGGCCTGTGCCTCGGCCTGGCCTGGGCGCTGCTGCGCTGGTATCGGGTGCCGCTGCTGGCCCCGGCCGCGGCGCTGGCGGCCGAGCTGCTGAAGAATTCTCCCGTGCTGGTGCAGCTGTTCCTGGTGTTCTTCGGCTTGCCGGTGCTGCTGGAAACGGACCTGACGCCAGTGGAGGCGGCGCTCGTTACGCTGTCCGGGAATACCGCCGCCTTCGTCTACGTGATCGCGGTGTCCGCCATCGAGTCGGTCGGACGCGAGCAGCTGGAAACGGCGCGCGTGTTCGGCCTGAGCCGCTGGCAGGCGCTGCGCCGCATCGTCGCGCCGCAGGCGGCGGCGTTCGGCTTCGGGCCGCTGGCCGGGCTGCTGGTGAACCAGTTGCAGGTCACGTCGCTGATCTCGGTGATCGGCGTGGTGGATCTCACCAAGGCGGGCGCGATCCTCAACGTGCGCACGCTGCAGCCCTTCCTCGTCTGGACCGCGGTCGGCCTGCTGTACTACCTGATGGCCCGGCTGATCGCCCGGGCCTGCGCGCGCGCCGAGGCGCGCCTGCGCACGCATCGTCAATGGAAGGGGGTGTAGGATGATCGACATCGGCGGCGTCACCAAGCGCTTCGGCGCCAACACGGTCCTGGACGGCATCGACCTGCGCAGCGCGCCGGGCGAGGTGGTGTCGGTCCTCGGGGCCAGCGGCTCCGGCAAGTCGACCCTGATCCGCTGCATCAACGGCCTCGACCAGCTCGACGGCGGCACGATCGCCGTCGACGGCCACCGCGTCGACGAGCCCACGGGCCTGCAGGCCGCGCGCCGCTGTTGCGGGACCGTGTTCCAGCAGTTCAACCTGTACCCGCACATGACGGCGCTGCAGAACCTCACGCTGGCGCCGGTGGAGGTCCTGAAGGTGCCGCGCCGCCAGGCCGAGGACGAGGCGCGCGCGCTGCTGGCCGCCGTCGGGCTGGGCGAGCGGGCGGACGCCTATCCGGCCCAGCTTTCCGGCGGCCAGCGCCAGCGGGTCGGCATCTGCCGCGCGCTGGCCATGAAGCCGCGCTACCTGCTGCTGGACGAAGTCACCAGCGCGCTCGATCCGGAAATGACGCCCGAGGTGCTGGACATCCTCGCCGGGCTGGCGGCGGACGGCACCACCATGCTGTTCGTCACCCACGAGATCGAATTCGCGCGCCGTATCTCCAGCCGCATCGTGTTCCTCGACCGCGGCCGGCTGCTGGTCGACCTGCCGGTCGCGCGATTCTTCGCGGCCGACGGCGGCCTGGCGCAGCCGCGCATCGCCCAATTCCTTTCCAAGATGAGCAAATCATGAAGATGCTGCTGGCAAACGCCGAGGCCTGGCCCGGCTTCGAGACCACCGTCGACCTCCTGAAGCGGGACGGCGCCGGCATCGACGCGATGATCGCGGGGATCGGCAAGGTCGAGCGCGAGGCCAGGGTGCGCAGCGTCGGCTACGGCGGCTGGCCGAACATGCTGGGCGAGATGGAGTTCGACGCCGGCGTCATGGACGGGACCACGCGCGCGGTCGGCGCCGTCGGCGCGGTGCCGGCCACCCTGCCCGTGTCCGCGCTGGCGCACGAGGTCATGAAACACCTGCCGCACGTGATGCTGACCGGCGCCGGCGCGCGCCGCTTCGCCAGCGAGCGCGGGTTCGCCGTCGACGACGCCCTGCATCCGGACAGCAAGCGGGTCTGGTGGGAGCGGCTGCAGAAGGAGATGTCGCCGGCGCAGCTGGCCGCTTTTCCGGACATTCCGCTGGCTCCGCTCAGCAACGCCATCACCGATCCCGAGCGCGTGCGCGACACCACCGTGTTCCTGGCGCGCGATGCGAACGCCGGCATCGGCGTGGTCACGTCGACGTCGGGCTGGGCCTGGAAGTACCCGGGGCGCCTGGGCGACTCGCCGATTCCCGGTGCGGGCTTCTATGCCGACAGCCGCTACGGCGCGGCGGCCTGCACCCATACCGGCGAGATGACCATGCGCTGCGGGACGTCGCGCAGCATCGTGCTCGCGCTGCGCTTCGGACATACGCTGGAAGACGCGGTCAGGCTGGCCGTGCAGGAGCTGTCCGAACTGGAGACCGGCTTCCTGGCCGGCGTGGTCATCCACGCCATCGATGCGCGGGGCAACCACCAGGTGGTCAACTATCGCTGCGACGACGAGATACGCTACTGGTACTGGGACGAGCGCATGGCCGCGCCGGAATTGCGCGCCGCCGCCGCCGTCGAACCTTGAAAGGAATACCATGCACTACCGTTTGACACGCTGCGCCGCGACGGCCGCAGCACTGGCAATGGTGGCGGGCGCCGCCCACGCCGGCCGCATCGAAGAGATCAAGGCGCGCGGCTACGTGCGCATCGGCGTCTCGCTGGGGGGCGAGCCGGTGGGTTTTCGCGACGCCCGCAACGAGCCGGTCGGCTACGACGTCGACGTCGCCCGGGCCCTGGGCGCGAAACTCGGCGTGCCGGTGCGCTTTTCCGACGTCTCGAGCGATGCGCGCATCTCGATGCTGCGCTCGAAGCAGCTCGACCTGGTGGTCGCCAACGTGTCGATCACGCCGCAACGGGCGCGCGTGGTCGACTTCTCGCTGCCCTACAACGTGGCCGGCCTGCGCGTGATCGCGCAAAAGAGCGCCCGTGTGCGCACGCTGGCGGACCTGAACGGCAAGCGCGTCGTGGTTGGCCGCGGCACGACGGCGGACGCGTTCCTGCGCCAGTCGGCGCCCCAGGCGGTGGCCGTCTATACCGACAACTTCGCGCCGGACGGCGTCCTGCTGCTGCAGCAACAGCGCGTGGACGCCGGCATCGAGGATGCGGCGCTGCTCGACTACCTGGCCGGCAAGAACGACCGGCTCGAAACGCTGCCGGCGTTGTACGGCAACACGCCGATCGGGATCGCGATGGCCAAGGGCGATCCGGCGCTGCTGCAGTTCGTGAACGGGTTCGTGGCCGACTACGTCAAGTCGGGCGCCTATGCCGCCAACTACCGGAAATGGTGGGGCGCCAAGGCCACGCCGCCGGCACTGCCGGCACGCTAGCGCCCGTGCGCCGCGCCGGGACCGCTGGGCTCAGCCGGTAAGCCGCGCCACGAAGCGCGTCGCGACCAGTACGTGCTCGGCGTCCTGCGCCAGCGGCGCCGGCCGGCCCAGGATGCGCACGATCTGCGCCACGTAGTCGCGCTTGTCCGCGCCGATGGAGGAAATCGGATAGGCGTCGAACCGGGTCAGCGCGACGTCGTCGAAGCCGTACAGGCGGAAGCGCTCGGGCCGGTGCTGCGGGAAATACCGGCGATGCGCGTCCAGCACTCCCATCGCCATCGCATCGGACGTGCAGAACACGGCGCCGGTGGCGTCGACGTCGATCCGCTGCGCCAGCGCGCGCCCGCTCGCGTACGAGTAATCGCCCGCCAGTTCGTCCAGCAGCGCGATGCCGTGCCGTTCCAGCGCCGCGCGGTAGGAAGCGATGCGCGCCTGCTCCACCATCGACAGGGTGCGGCCGGTCAGCAGCAGCGCGCTGCGCACGCCCTTGCCCGCCGCGTCGGCCACGGCTTCGCGGATGCCGCGGTCCTCGTCCAGCGTCACCGACGGGGCAGCGGCGTCGTGGCGGCCGTTCAGCATCAGCACGGCATTGTTGCGGAACATCCGGCGCACGGTGGCGGCATCGGCGAAATCCGAGAACACCAGCGCCGCGTCGACGTGGTAGGCGACGCCGTCGCGCAGGAAGGCCGCGGCGCTGTCGCCGGCGCCGACCCGGATGAACATCACCTGCTTGCCGATCGCCTGGAGCTCGGCCAGCAGCAGGTCGAACAAGTCCAGGTCCGACAGGTCGTGGATGTGGTTGACGAGGATGGCGACCAGGTTGACGGTGTTGCTGGCCAAGCCGCGCGCGAGCGGATTGGGACGGTAGCCCAGCGCCGCGGCGGCCTGCAGCACGCGCTCGCGCTTGTCGGCGGACACCGGCCGCGGCTGCGCCGACAGGGCCCGCGAGGCGATCGCGCGCGATACGCCCGCCAGGGCGGCCACGTCGGACAGGGTCGGGGCCGGGGCGGGTTTCGGCGTGTCGGTCATGGGGCGATTATACCTGCCGGGGCGGGCGTCCCGCCCCGGCTCGACGGCAGTGCCGGCCTGCCGGAAAAGTTGCACGCCGATTCAGCAACCTGCAGATGACGTCGCCGGTCTATAACAAATACACGGTCGGCCAGACCAGCATCGTCCTGCAGAACATGCGCGCCTCGGTGAAGCGGGCCGGCATCGAACTGGAACCGGCGCTGGAGCGGCACGTCCCCAAGAAGGTCAAGCGCGTCTAGCCGTACGCCGCCTCCAGCACCGCACCGGCCAGCGCGCCCACCCTGCGATGGTCGTCGCCGCTGTTGTTGAAGACCACCACGCTCATGCCGTCTTCCAGCACGCGCCGCGCCACCAGGCGGAAGCCGCCGTTGGAACCGTCTTCCCAGGCCGCCTCGCGCGCCCTGCCGGCGATCGTCTCGACCCGCGTGCGCCCGCCCAGGGCATAGCCCTGGTCCGGCATGACGACGCGCAGCAGCGTGGCGCGCGAGGCCGGCGCCAGGATGTCGCCGCCGAGCACGCCATCCATCAGGCGCAGCATGTCCGGGGCGCTGCTGTAGAAGCCGCCGGCCATCGCCAGGTAGCCGGGAACCGGACTGACCTTGCGCTGCCAGGGCGGCGCCGTGCCCGCGTAGGCGACGGCCATGCCGGGCACGGCGCTCGACGCGCCGTGGAAGATGCCGCTGTCGCGCAGTCCCAGCGGCTGCAGCAGCCAGGCCGACACGCAGTCGCCGTAGCCGCGGCCGCTCGCGCGCTCCACGATCGCCTTCACGATCAACCAGTTCGAATGCGAATAATCCCAGGCGCTGCCGGGCGCGAAGCGCAGGTCGCCGCTGGCGTAGCGGCGCACGGCGTCCATCTGGTCCAGTTCCGCCAGCGCCACCTGCGGGTCGGCCTGGCGCGCCGCCAGCACGTCATTGGGCACGCCGCTGGAATGGCTCAGCAGGTGGCGCAGCGTCAGTATGGCGCCGGTGTCGGCCCGGTAGTCCGGCAGGTAGTCCAGGACCGGCGCGTCCAGCGCCAGCCTGCCCTGGTCGACCAGCTTCATGACGACCATCGCCGCGATCCACTTGGATACCGAGCCGGTCTCGAAGCGGGTTTCCAGCCGCATCGGCACGCGCTGCTCCGGGTCGGCCAGGCCCAGCGCCCGGCTGTACAGCACCTCCGCACCCCGGCCCGCCAGCACCGTGCCGTTGAAGCCGGGATAGGCGGCGAGCGCGGCGTCGTAGCGGGCGCGTGTGCCCGCGGCAAGGGCGCAGGCCGCGGGTTCCAGGGCGGCGGCGGCGGCAAGGACAAGACATTGGCGGCGGTGCATGGCTGGCTCCTCGGACGGGTCCCGGTCATTCTAACCAGATCGACAACACGGGAGCTGGTTTTCGCTGGTGCGCGATGTTGCAATCTGTTGCCATATTGCATCTGTGCAACCCGCTTGTGGACATGTACCATTGCAAGCCACCAGACGGATCCGCCGTCGCAACAGGAGCGCAGCATGGGCGTCATCAGTACCGAAGTCGAATTCACCCTGCCGGTCGGCTATCGCGACGGGGACGGCAACCTGCACAGGCAGGGCGTCATGCGCCTGGCGACGGCGGGCGACGAAATCCTGCCGCTCAGGGACCACCGGGTGCAGGCCAATCCCGGCTACCTGCCGGTCATCGTGCTGTCGCGCGTCGTCCTGCACATCGGCACCGTCCGGGAGATCAATACCAAGGTCATCGAAGACTTGTTCTCGGCCGATTTCAATTACCTGCAAACGCTGTACAACCGCATCAACCAGGTCGACGGTGGCGAGGCAGCGACGTTCGACCAGCCCGTCTTCCTGCGCCGCTGAGCATCCGCCAACATCGATCCACCAGGCCTTACCGAAAGAACCGCCATGAACCATTCCCTCTTCCGGCGCACGTCCGCCCTCGCCCTGCTCGCCGCCGCCTGCGCGGCGCCCGCCTACGCCGACAGCGTCGCCTCGTCCGCCTCGAGCGCCGGCTCGGCGTCGTCGGGCAGCATTTCCGATTCGATCGGCGGATCGAGCAACAGCTCGAACGGCGACCGCCGCGTCGCCGCCGGCGACTACCGCGTGATCGACGTCGCGCGCGCGCCGGCCCGCGGCGACACCACGCGCATGACCTTGCGCGCCGTCGCCGACGCCGGCGCAGGCCAGATGCGCGAGTTCTACGTCGACGTGCCGGACCGCGCGCTGGATCGCCGCCAGGTCCAGGCGGGAGAACTGGTGCACGTCAACGCGCGCGCCTACGGCTACGAATTCGCCTACGCCGACACCCGCCAGTCCTTCTTCCTGGCCCTGCAGGACGACTGGTACCGCGAACTGGGTTCGCGCAAGGTCGCCATTTGATCCTGGCGCGAGCGCACCTGCGTCGGCTCCTGCGCGCGCTCGCCTGCGCACTGGCCCTGGGCGCCGCCGGCGCGGCCCGGGCCGGCATGCCGGTCCTGTGCGAACGCCACGTGGACATCGCCGCGGCGGACCAGGACCGCTCCCTGCGCTTCGCCGCCGCCATCAAGGAAGAACTGGAACGCTCGGGCGCCACGGTCGCGCTGGCCGCGCGCGCCGGACTTGACCTGCGCCGCTTCGGCCTGCTGTATTCGCATGCCGGCATCGCGCTGCGCGACAATCCCGACGGCCGCTGGGCGGTGCGCCAGCTCTACTACGCCTGCGACGAGTCGCGCCCGCGCCTGTTCGACCAGGGCGTGGCCGGCTTTGCCTTGGGCGCCGACACGCCCGGCCGCAGCCACGTGGCGCTGGTGTTTCCCGAAGGGGAAGATGGGCCGGCGCTGGAACGGGCCGCGCTCGACAAGCCGCTGGCGTTGTCCCTGCTGGGCGGGCGCTACAGCGCCAACGCCTATGCCTTCGGGACGCGCTTCCAGAACTGCAACCAGTGGGTGGCGGAACTGATGGCAAGCGCCTGGGGCCGCCTCGACGACGGCCCGGCGGGCGGCGACGCGCGCACGCGGGCGCAGTCCTGGCTGCGTACGGCCGGCTATGCGGCGCAGCCGGTCAGGATACCGTCGCACTGGATGGTGTTCGCCGGGCAGTTCGTGCCGCTGGTGCACATCGCCGACCACCCGGTCGACGACTTGCAGGCGCTGGCGCTGCACGTCAGCGTTCCGGATACGCTGGCGGCCTTCGTGCACGATCGCACGCCGCGGGCGCGGCGCGTCGAGCTGTGCCACGATCGCCGCCGCATCGTCGTGCACCGTGGGTGGGAGCAGCTCGGTCCGGATTGCACGCCCTTGCCGGGCGACGACGTGATCGCGTTCGAGCCCTAGGTTTCCGTTCGCGTCACGGCAATGCCTACATGCTCGGCTTGTCGTCCTCGAGCGAGCCGATCGGCCGGCCATGCTCGGCCGGCGTGCCGGCCTTCGACGCGCCCGCTTCTCCGCCCGATGCGGAGCCGCTGACGCCCGACTGGCTGTTGCGCACCGTACCCTCGGCACTGCCGCGGCTGGTCTGCGCGGCGCCGGCCGGGCCGACATTGCTTTCCGGCGAAGACGGCAGGAAACCGCCGTCGCGGCCGCTGCCGGTATGGATGCCGGTCGTCGTGCTGCCCTGCGCCTGCTGGCGGTTCTGCCCGTCTTCCCGCTTGTCCTGTTGTCGATCCTTGCTCATCGTGGCCTCCTGGCGTGATTGCTCGTGCCCTCGATGGTAACGTTCCCCATCCGCACGCCAATAGGAGGACGGAGCGGGACGCTGTAGGTCGTGGACCACGCGGATCGATAATTCGTGATGCGTCACGTTTGACATGCGGGCACCGCTGTACCGCGCAACGCCGCCACCACCTCGTCCAGCCGCGCCACCTCGTAGTCCGGCACGGCCTCCGATGCGTTCGCCAGCCGCCCCGGATTGAACCAGCAGCTCTCGATGCCGAACCGGTTCGCGCCCAGGATGTCGGCGTCCAGGCGGTCGCCGACGATGACGATCTCGGCGCGGGTGCAGGCGCGCGCCATCCCGACCGCGTACTCGAAGAAACGCCCGTCCGGCTTGGCGAAGCCGCAGGCTTCCGACGTGGCGACGAAGGAGATCCAGGGCTGCAGACCCGAACTGGCGATACGCAGGTTCTGGATGTGCGCGACGCCGTTGGTGATGATCCCGACTTCGCCCACCGCCGCCAGCGCCTCGCACAGGGTCGGCGCGCCGTCGACCAGCACGACGCTGTGCGCCAGCGCATCCAGGTAGAGCGCGCTCGCGGCCTGCGCATCCAGGTCCAGGCCGTGCTCCGCGAAGGTCTTGCGGAAGCGCTCGACCTTGAGGAAATCCTTGCTCACGGCGCCCAGCTCGAAGCTTTTCCAGAGCGCCGTATTGATGGCCTGGTAGTGGACGAACAGGGCATCGATGTCGCGCCCGACGCCCAGGGCCTCCAGGGTGCGCCGGAACGACAGGCTTTCCGACGCACGGAAGTCCAGCAAGGTGTCGTCGAGATCGAAGAGAAATAACTTGTGTTTCATTACATGCAATGGAAAGCGACCAGCAGTGTTGCATCCTAGCA
>DAMAFT010000113.1:0-9775 GCA_031995805.1 Massilia sp. | reverse complement strand
AGGAAATGGAAGTCAAGGGCCGCAACCTGTCGGAAGGCATCCCGCGCTCGTTCACGATTTCCTCGAACGAGATCCTGGAAGCCCTGACCGACCCGCTCAACAACATCGTCTCGGCCGTCAAGAACGCGCTGGAGCAGACCCCGCCGGAACTGGGCGCCGACATCGCCGAGAAGGGCATGATGCTGACCGGCGGCGGCGCGCTGCTGCGCGACCTGGACCGCCTGCTGATGGAAGAGACCGGCCTGCCGGTGCTGGCCGCCGAAGACCCGCTGACCTGCGTGGTGCGCGGCTCCGGCATGGCGCTGGAACGCATGGACAAGCTCGGCTCGATCTTCTCGTACGAGTAATCGCGCGGTGCACGGCGCGGGCAGCGTGTGCGGCGACGCCGCATGCCTGCCCGCGTTTCGACTTTGGCGCACGGCGCCTTCATTGACGTTGGCGCAGCGCGCCCGCATTATTGGAAGTCATGGAATACAGTCCTCCGCCGCTGTTCAAGCAAGGCGCCCCCGCAAGGGTCAAGGTGACGGTGTTCGCTCTGATCTCGATTGCACTGCTCGTGGTCGACGCGCGCTTCCACACGCTCGCCGCCGTGCGCCAGGTCGCGGCCACGGTGCTGTACCCGCTCCAGATGGCCGCCCTGGCCCCGCGCGACGCGCTGGCCGGCATGGGCGACTATTTTTCCTCGATTTCCGCGCTGCAGAAGGAAGTGCATGAGCTCAAGAGCCAGCAGGTGGCCCAGGCCCAGGCCATGCAGCAGGCCCAGCTCCAGATGGCCGAGAACGCCCAGTTGCGCAAGCTGATGGACGCGCGCGCGCACCTGCCGGTGCATTCGATGATGAGCGAGATCCTGTACGACGCGCGCGACCCGTCGACGCGCCGCGTGGTGCTCGACCGCGGCGCACGCAACGGCGTCCAGCTCGGCCTGCCCGTGATCGACAATGCCGGCGTGGTCGGCCAGGTCACGCGCGTGTTCCCGTTCACCTCCGAAGTCACGCTGCTGACCGACAAGGAGCAGGCGATCCCGGTGCAGGTGCTGCGTAGCGGCCTGCGCAGCGTCGCCTACGGGCGCGGCCACTCCGGCCTGCTCGACCTGCGCTTCGTCGCGCCCAACGCCGACATCCAGGTCGGCGACGTGCTGGTCACCTCGGGCCTGGACGGCCTGTACCCGGCCGGCCTCGCGGTCGCCAAGGTAGTCCAGGTCGAGAACGTGGCGCAGGGCGCCTTCGGCCGCGTGATCTGCCAGCCGCTGGCCGGCATCGACCGCCACCGCCAGCTCCTGATCGTGATGTCCGGCCAGCCGGCCGCGCCGCGTCCCGACGAGCCGCGCGAGCCGAACGGCAATGCGACGTCGCGCCGCAACCTGCCGAAGATGGAGCCGGTCCCGGCTCCGCCGCTGCGGCCGCAGCCGCTGCCGCCGGCGAATGCGCCTGCCGCCGTTACCGCTGCCGGCCAGGCGGCGCCGTCCGCCGCGCCGGCCACCGGTACGCCGGCCGCGGGTACGCCGGCCGCCGCTCCCGCATCCACCGTCCCGGCGCAGCGCGCGCCCGCCGCCGCGCCGGCGGCGACCGTCCCGGCCGCGCGTACGCCCGCGCCCGTCCCGGCGCGCCAGCCTGCAGTCCAGCCGAAGGAGGGCGGCTGATGCCCACGACCACCCGACCGCACTACATCCTGCTGCCGGCCAGCCCGCTGTTCATCGCCTTCAGCCTGGTCTGCGCCTTCATGCTCAACCTGCTGCCCTGGGGCCGCTGGGTCGGCGCGCCCGACTTCGTCGCGCTGGTGCTGGTGTTCTGGGGCATCCACCAGCCGCGCAAGGTCGGCATCGGCATCGCGTTCTGCATGGGCCTCCTGATGGACGTGCACGACGCCACGCTGCTGGGCGAGAACGCCCTGGCCTATACGCTGCTGTCCTACCTGGCGATCATGATCCACCGGCGCGTGCTGTGGTTCCCGCTGCTGACCCAGGCGATGCACGTGTTCCCGCTGCTGCTGCTGACCCAGTCGATCCAGGTGCTGGTGCGCTTCTTCGTGACCGGCCGCTTCCCCGGCTGGCTGTACTTCATCGAGAGCGTGATCGCGGTGGCGTTGTGGCCGGTCATCACCTGGCTGCTGCTGGCGCCCCAGCGCCGCGCCGTCGACAAGGACCATACGCGTCCGATCTGACCGAATCCTCTGCCTGAATGACCGAGCTTAACGACAGCGACCGCGAGATCCACCGGTTCCGCATGCGCCTGACGGCGCTGATGCTTTTCATCTTCGTCTGCTTCGGCCTGCTCGTCGCGCGCTGGGTGTGGCTGCAGGTGATCAAGCACGACCAGTACATGGCGCAGGCGGAGGACAACCGCATTGCGCTGGTGCCGATCGTGCCGAACCGCGGCCTGATCGTCGACCGCAACGGCGTGGTCCTGGCCAGCAACTACTCGGCCTACACGCTCGAGATCACGCCGTCCAAGCTGGAAGCGGACCTCGATTCCGTGATCGAGGAATTGTCCAAGCTGGTCGAGATCGAGTCGAAGGACAAGAAGCGCTTCAAGCGCCTGATGGAAGAGTCGCGCAACTTCGCCAGCATCCCGATCCGCAACCGCCTGAGCGACGACGAGGTCGCACGCTTCACGGCGCAGCGCTTCCGCTTCCCGGGCGTGGAGGTGCAGGCGCGCCTGTTCCGCCAGTATCCGCTGGGCGAAGTGGCCTCGCACGTGATCGGCTACATCGGCCGCATCAACCAGAAGGAAGCCAAGGCCATCGAGGACGACGAGGACACGGCGCTCGCGGCCAACTACAACGGCACCGACTACATCGGCAAGGAAGGCCTGGAAAAGAGCTACGAGCGCCAGCTGCACGGCCAGACCGGCTACGAGGAGGTCGAGCGTTCCTCGCGCGGGCGCGCGATCCGCACGCTGTCGCGCCGCGCCCCGGTCCCGGGCAGCAACCTGATCCTGTCGATCGACATCGAGCTGCAGAAGGTGGTCGAGGAAGCGTTCGGCGACATGCGCGGCGCGCTGGTCGCGATCGAGCCCGAGACCGGCGACGTGCTGGCCTATGTCTCGCGCCCCGGCTTCGACCCCAACCTGTTCGTCGACGGCATCGACACCCAGAGCTGGAACGAACTGAACACATCGCTCGACCGGCCGCTGATGAACCGGCCGCTGTCCGGCACCTATCCCCCCGGCTCGACCTTCAAGCCCTTCATGGCGCTCGCCGCCCTCGAGCTGGGCAAGCGCCGCCCCGAGCAGGGCATCAGCGACGCCGGCTTCTTCATGCTGGGCGGGCACCGCTTCAACGACGACAAGCCGGGCGGCCACGGCTACGTCGACATGTACCGCTCGATCGTGATGTCGTGCGACACCTATTACTACCAGCTCGGCAACGACATGGGCATCGACGCCATCAGCGGCTTCATGCGGCAGTTCGGCTTCGGTTCGCCCACCGGCATCGACCTCGAGCACGAGAAGAGCGGCGTGCTGCCCTCGCAGGAGTGGAAGCGCGAGCGCTTCAAGCGCAACCGCGCGGCGCAGAAGTGGGTCGGCGGCGACACCATCTCGGTGTCGATCGGCCAGGGCTTCAACAACTACACGATGCTGCAACTGAGCCATGCGGTGGCCACGCTGGCCAACAACGGCGTGCTGATGAAGCCGCACCTGGTCAAGATGGTCGAGGACGGCGGCACCAGGCAGCGCACGCTGACGGTGCCGAAGGAATCGGGGCGGATCCCGCTCAAGCAGGAAAACATCGACGTGATCAAGCGCGCCATGGTGGGCGTGATCAGCGACCAGAGCGGCACCGGCTACATCCCGTTCCGGAATGCCGGCTATGTCGCCGGCGGCAAGACCGGCACGGCCCAGGTGGTGGGCCTGAAGGGCGCCAAGTACAACCACAACATGACGCCGGAGCGCCTGCGCGACAATGCGCTGTTCACCGCGTTCGCCCCGGCCGACAAGCCGCGCATCGCGATCGCGCTGGTGGTCGAGAACGCCGGCTTCGGCTCGACCTACGCCGCGCCGATCGCCCGCAAGGCGCTCGACTATTACCTGCTCGGCAAGCGGCCGGGCGACAAGGCCAAGCCGGCCGCACCCGCGCCCGCGCCCGACGCGGCTGCCGCGGCGGCGGCGGCCGGCAACGTGGAGTAAGCGATGGCACACATTCCCGAACGGCGCTCGCTGTGGCGCCGCATCAAGCCGTATTTCACGGTGTTCGACGGTCCCCTGGCGATGATCCTGTTCCTGCTGTTCTCGGCGGGCACCCTGACCATGAGCTCGGCCGGCCACGACTTCCCGGGCCGCATGGAAGGGCAGATGCGCAACATCCTGCTGTCCTTCGTCGTGATGTGGGTGGCCGCCAACATCCCGCCACAGATGCTGCTGCGGCTCGCGGTGCCGATCTACACCTTCGGCGTCACCCTGCTGGTCGCGGTGGCCGTGTTCGGCATCATCAAGAAGGGGGCGCGGCGCTGGCTGCACGTGGGGGTGGACATCCAGCCGTCCGAGATCATGAAGATCGCCACGCCGTTGATGCTGGCCTGGTACTTCCAGACCCGCGCGGGCATCGTGAAATGGCAATCCTTCGTGGTGGGGGCGGTGCTGCTCCTGATCCCGTTCACGCTGATCGCCAGGCAGCCCGACCTCGGCACCGCGCTGCTGGTCGGCGGTTCCGGCTTCTTCGTGATCTTCCTGGCCGGCCTGTCGTGGAAGGCGCTGGCGGTGCTGGCCGCGGGCGGCGCGGCCAGCCTGCCGGTGGCCTGGTCGATGCTGCACGACTACCAGCGCGAGCGCGTGATGACGCTGATCGACCCGACCTCGGACCCGCTCGGCAAGGGCTTCCACATCATCCAGTCGGTGATCGCGATCGGCTCCGGCGGCGTGTCGGGCAAGGGCTACATGAAGGGCACGCAGGCCTACCTGGAATTCATCCCCGAGCGCACCACCGACTTCATCTTTTCCGTGTACTCGGAAGAGTTCGGCCTGGCCGGCAACCTGGTGCTGCTGTTCCTGTACCTGCTCCTGATCGGACGCGGCCTGATGATCGCGGCGAACGCCCCGAACCTGTTCACGCGCCTGCTTGCCGGCGCCCTGTCGATGATGTTTTTCATGTACGCCTTCGTCAACATGGGCATGGTCAGCGGTATCCTGCCGGTGGTCGGCGTACCGCTGCCTTTCATGAGCTATGGCGGAACGGCGTTGATTACGTTGGGCCTCGGCAGTGGTATATTGATGAGCATTCAACGGCACCGCAAGCTGGTGCAGACCTGAAGACGACAACCTGATATGACAAAGAACGCAATGGCCGTTCCGAGGTTGCTTCCCGCGGTCATTGCGTCATTGGCAATGATCACCGGCTGCAGTACCACGGAAACCGGCGAACACAAGAGCCTCATCCCGCTGCCCTGGAAGCACAAGGTCACGGCCAACCACAACGAACTGCCCAAGCTGCCCGCGGCCGGGTCCGGGCGTGGCGGCTACTACCAGGACGACGGTCCCGGCGCCAACCCGCCGTCCGGCCTGCGCGAGGTGCCCGACGCCGTCGTCAAGTACGAGCCCTACGCCAAGTTCGCCAACCGTCCCTATACGGTATTCGGCACCACCTATACCCCGCTGCTGAACGACGAGCCGTACAACCAGCGCGGCGTCGCCAGCTGGTACGGCGTCAAGTTCCACGGCCAGCGCACCTCGTCCGGCGAGCCCTACGACATGTACAAGATGACGGCGGCGCATCCCACGCTGCCGATCCCGTCGTACGCGCGCATCACCAGCGTCGAGAGCGGCCAGTCCGTCGTCGTGCGCATCAACGACCGCGGGCCGTTCCATTCCGACCGCCTGATCGACGTCTCGTACACGGCGGCGCTCAAGCTCGGGCTGCTGGGCAAGGGCAGCCACCAGGTCCAGGTCGAACGCCTGTTCCCGGACGACGGCACCCGCATCGCCACCATGCGCCGCGCGGCCACGTCCGAGGCGCAGGCATTGCCGCCGCCGGACATCGCCGCCCTCATGCTCGAGGACCGCGTGCAGATGGACAGCGCGGCCGTGGCCCGGCCGCAGCCCACGCCTGCTCCCGCTTCGGCTTCGCTCGCCGCCTCCGGTTTCTACCTGCAGCTCGGCGCCTTCGGCCGCGACGGCAAGGCCGAGGAAATGAGCGCGCTGCTCAAGCAGTCCGGCGTCGAGGGCGCGCTCGAAGTGGTCCGCGCGGGCAACCTGAACCGCCTCTACAGCGGTCCCTATCCCACCCGGGCCATGGCGCAGGAGGCGGCGCGCGCCTTGCCGGCTTCGCTCGGCCTCAAGCCCATCGTCGTGAAGCGCTGACCGCGAATTTTCAGGGGCAGGTCTTGATGTCGACGTCGTAGCGTTCGGCGTAGCCGGCGACGCGTTTGCGGGTGGGGGCGTCGAGGGCGCGCAGCTTGAAGACGTAGTGGGTGGTCTGCGGGCCGCGCGGGGTGATGCGGGCGCTGCGCACGCCCTGCTTGTTCAGCTGGGCCAGCAGGGCCTGGGCCCCGGCCTCGGTCTTGAACACGCCCAGCGAGATCGCGTACTTCAGCGGCGAGTCGCCGTTCAGCACGTAGAAATTGGTCACGCCCAGCTGGCGCAGCTCGTTCGACTTGCGCTCGGCCCCTTCCTTGCCGCCCTGGGGCGGAATGTTGACGAGCCAGCTCGTCACGTCCTGCGCCTGCACGTTTTCGCGCACCTGGCGCTCGCCCAGGTCGAGCGCGGCCAGGCGCGTCTCGAAACGGCGCGCGTCGGCGGCGTCGAACGGGCCGATCTCGGTGCAGGCGAAGGCGGGTTTCGGCGCGTCGCCGACGGGCGCGGCGGCCGCTGCCGGCGCGGCAGGGGCCGGGACAGGAGCAGATGCGGCCGGCGCCGCGGGCGGGTCCTGCGCGGGGCCGGACGGCGCCGGCGCGGCGCGGGCGGCGGCTTGCGCCTGTTCCCTGGTCAGCAGCGTCATCTTCGCCGTGTTGAACTGGCGCTTCAGGCGCGCCGGCTCGTGCTCGTTGGCCCTGGTCGCGCCGAGGTAGCCCTGGCCGTAGGCGAACAGGAGGGCGTTCAGGACCAGCAGTGACCAGAAGGCGAATCGTAGCAAGGCGTTCCTCAATCGGTGGCGAGGGCGGGGGCGGCGGCGTGCAGGCCGACCAGCACGATATTATCCAGCATCCGGTGCGCCACCGTCAGCAGCGGCGCCACGCTGGCGGCGGCGCCGCCGGAAACGATGCACAGCTCGGCCGGCAGGGCCGCGCAGGCGCGTTCGATGGCGCCGGCCTGGGCCGCCAGGCAGCCGGACAGGATGGCGTCGCCGGTATGGTCGGCGAAGGTCGGCGGCGCGGCGCCCGGCGCCACCTGCGGCAGCTGGGCCGTGCCGCGCGCCAGCGCGCCGAGCATCAGGCCCAGGCCGGGCAGGATCATCCCGCCCAGGAAGTCGCCGCCGGCACTGACGGCATCGACGGTCGTCGCCGTGCCGCAGGTCGCGACGACCAGGTCCTTGCCGGGCGCCAGCGTGCGCGCGCCGAGCGCCGCCGCGAAGCGGTCGCTGCCGAGTTGCGCGGGATTGCGGTAGCGGTTGCGCAGGCCCGCCAGTTCGGCGCGCGACGTGAACCACGCGGGCGCCACCGGCAGCACGGCTTCCAGCTGCGCCGCCATCGCCGGGCCGGCCACGTTCGAGACGATGGCGCGCGCGATGCCCTTGGTGGCCCAGGCCGGCGGCAGGCGTTCCAGTTCGGCGTGCGCCACGGCGCCGTGCGCGGTCCAGTCGCCGGGCGCGGCGCTCTCGCGCGCGATGGCCCACTTGATGCGGGTATTGCCCGCGTCGACCAGCAGCAGCATGGCGGCTCCTTTCACTCGGTTGCGCTCAGTTGCGCTCAGTTGCGCCCAGTTGCGCTCAGGTTTCCCGGGGCCGCAACGAGACGTCGCCGGCCACGATCGCGACGCGGCCCGCGTCCGTGTCCAGCAGCAGGCGGCCGGCATCGTCGACGCCGGCGGCCAGGCCCTCGTGCAGCACTTCCCCGCGGTCGAGGATCACGACCGGCCGGCCCTGGTAGGCGTGCAGCCGGTTCCAGCGCGCGCTGAAGGCGCCGAAGCCGGTGCGCGCGAATTCGCGCAGCGCGCCGGCCAGGCCGTCGAGCAGGGCGGCCACCAGCGCGTCGCGGTCCATGCGCGCCAGCCAGGGCATGGCGGCGACCGGGCGTCCTATCCTGGCTTCGAGTTCGTCCGGCATGACGAGGTTCAATCCGATGCCGATCACGGCCCAGGTCGCGCCGTCCGGCGCCGCCGTCGTCTCGACCAGGATGCCGGCCAGCTTGTCGCCATCCTTGAGCACGTCGTTCGGCCACTTCAGGGCGACCGGCTGGCCGAGCCGGGCCAGCGTCTCGGCCAGCGCGGTGCCGATCGCCAGCGGCAGGCCGCTCAGGCGCGCCAGGCCGCCGTCGACGGGCCAGGCCAGCGAGAAGGTCAGCGAGTTGCCGGGCTCGGACAGCCAGCTGCGGCCGGCGCGCCCGCGCCCCGCGGTCTGGTGCTCGGCGGCCAGCAGCAGCGGCCCGGCCAGGCCCGGCGCGCGCGCCAGCAGGTCGGCGTTGGTCGAGCCGGTCTGCGCCACGACCTCGACGCCGATGCCGGCGCCGGCCTGCGCCAGGCCGGCGATCCGCGCCGCGTCCAGGGACGCGTGCGCGCTCATCGCTTGTCCTTCTCCGCCTTCGCCTTGGCGACGAGGTGGTCCATCACGACCAGGGCGGCCTGCTGTTGCTGGGTCTCGTTCGAGCCCGGGATCGACTTGCCGGCCTGCGAAGGCGAGGTGACGAAGCTGCCGTCGACGACGACCTGCGGCCAGTACTGGACGTCGTAGGCGTCCATCATCGCGCCGGCGCGGCGCAGGCGCGCCTGGATGCCGAACGAGCGGTAGGTGTCGATGAACTTCGCGCGGTCGATGCCGGCCTGGCCGACCCAGTCGAACACCTGCTCGTCGCTGCCCAGGCGCAGGCGCTTGACGTGCATCGCCTCGAAGACTTTCGCGTGGTACTGCTCCAGCAGGCCCATCGCGTCGAGCGTGTAGAACAGGCGCTGCTGCGCCAGCGCGGCACCGCCGGCCGTGACGTGCACGCGCTTGAACACGATGTCGTCGCCCTGCTTTTTCACCCAGTCGGCCAGCAGCGGTTCGAAGGCGGCGCAGTGCGGGCAGTAATAGGCGAAGAACTCGATGACCTCGATCTTCTTGCCGGTATCGGTCGGCTGCGGCGACGCCAGCAGCACGTACTGGTTGCCGGGTACCGGCTCGGCGGCGAAGGCGCCCGGCAGGGTCGCGGCGGCGGCCAGGCCGAGCAGGGCGGTGCAGAACAGGCGGCGGGGTGCGCGCATGGCGTTTCCTTTTTCTTGTTGGCCGGCGAAGGGCGGGTTCAGCGCTGGTTGCGCACGATGGCGACGTCGACGCCGCTGTCGAGCAGCTTGGCGCGCGCCTTGTTCATGGCCTCGACCTGGTTGAACGGGCCGATGCGCACGCGGTGCAGCGTGCCGCTGTCGCTGGCGCGGTCGCTGATCGCGGCCTCGAAGCCGAGCAGCGCCAGCTTGGCGCGCGTCGCCTCGGCATCCGAGAGGTCGCGGAAGGCGCCGGCCTGCAGGTAGTAGATGTACTCGCCGGCGCCGGCCGCCGCAGCGGGTGCCGCCGGCGCGGCCGGGGCCGCGGCAGGAGCGGGGCGGGGCGCCGCCGGCGCGTGGTTCTCGGACGGATCCTTGAGGTTGGCGATGACCTGGCCCAGCGGATCGTCGGACGGCTTGGCCGGCGCCGGCGCCGCTGGCGTTGCCGGCGCGGC
>DAMAFT010000112.1:0-9789 GCA_031995805.1 Massilia sp. | reverse complement strand
ACCTACAACCAGTGGCTGGGCAATATCCAGGACTGGTGCATTTCGCGCCAGCTCTGGTGGGGCCACCGCATCCCGGCCTGGTACGGCCCGGAAGGCCAGATCTTCGTCGCCCGCAGCGAGGAAGACGCCAAGGCGCAGGCGCTGGCCGCCGGCGTGACCGGCGAACTGCGCCGCGACGACGACGTGCTGGACACCTGGTTCTCGTCGGCCCTCGTGCCGTTCTCGACCATGGGCTGGCCGGAACAGACCAGGGACATGGCCATGTTCCTGCCGTCGTCGGTGCTGGTGACCGGCTTCGACATCATCTTCTTCTGGGTCGCGCGCATGGTCATGATGACCGCGCACTTCACCGGCAAGGTGCCGTTCGAGACCGTCTACGTGCACGGCCTGGTGCGCGACTCGTCCGGCCAGAAGATGTCGAAGTCGAAGGGCAACACGCTCGACCCGATCGACCTGATCGACGGCATCGACGTCGAGTCGCTGGTCGCGAAACGCACCACCGGCCTGATGGACCCGCGCGCCGCCGAGAAGATCGCCAAGGCCACGCGCCGCGAATTCCCGGAAGGCATCGCCGCCTACGGCACCGACGCCGTGCGCTTCACGATGGCGAGCTACGCCTCGCTGGGCCGCAACATCAACTTCGACCTGGGCCGCTGCGAAGGCTACCGCAACTTCTGCAACAAGATGTGGAACGCGACGCGCTTCGTGATGATGAACACCGAAGGCAAGGATTGCGGCCAGCCGGACCCGGCCGACCTATCCCAGGCCGACCGCTGGATCGTCTCGCTGATGAACCGCGCCGAACTGGAAGTGGCGAAAGGCTTCGCCGACTACCGCTTCGACAATATCGCCAGCGCCATCTACAAGTTCGTGTGGGATGAATATTGCGACTGGTACCTGGAGCTGGCGAAAGTCCAGGTCCAGCAGGGCACCGAAGCGCAACAGCGCGCCACCCGCCACACGCTGCTGCGCGTGCTGGAAGTGGTGCTGCGCCTGGCGCACCCGATCATCCCGTTCGTCACCGAGGCGCTGTGGCAGGCGGTGGCGCCGCTGGCAGGGAAAACCGGCGACACCATCATGCTGCAACCGTACCCGATCGCCGACGAGTCGCTGATCGATGAAGGCGCGGAAGCCTGGATGAACCAGTTCAAGAAGCTGACCGACGCCACCCGCAACCTGCGCGGCGAAATGAAGCTGTCGCCGTCGGTGCGCGTGCCGCTGATCGTCGAGCCGGCCAACGACGCCGACCGCGCCGCCGCCCAGGGCTTCGCCCCGTACGTGCAACTGCTGGGCAAGCTGTCCGACGTGCAGATCGTCGACGCGCTGCCGGATTCGCCGGCCGCCGTCGCCATCGTCGGCACCACCAAGCTGATGCTGAAGGTCGAGATCGACGTCGCCGCCGAGCGCGAGCGCCTGTCGAAGGAAATCGCGCGCATCGAAGGCGAGATCGCCAAGGCCAACGGCAAGCTGAGCAGCGAAAGCTTCGTCGCGCGCGCCCCGGCCGCCGTCGTGGCCCAGGAGCGCGAGCGCCTGGAAAACTTCAGCGCGACGCTGGCCAAGCTGACGGAGCAGTACGGCAAGCTGGCGACGGCCTGAATCCAGGACTGCCGTCGATAAAAAAGCCGCGCCGGGCAATGCCGGGCGCGGCTTTTTTCATGGCCGGGCGGATGCTCAGGCCAGTTGCTTCCAGCGCTTCACCACCTCTTCCGGCACGCGGAACGCCTTGGCCTGGCCGCTGCCCTTGTAGATCGGGATCAAGAGGGGCTTGGCATCCTCGTGCAGCGTGCCGTTCTTCTTGAGCGCTTCCATCGCATTGTCGATCGGCTTGGTGAAGCCGGTCAGGCGCTTGTCCTTCGCGCGCTTGATGATGGCGTAGGTGGCGTCGCGGTCGATCTGGCCGCCGTTGTCGATCGCGGCCTTGATGACGTCGCGCTGCTTCGACGGCAGGCCCAGCACGACGGCGCGCACGTCGATGTCGGCCCAGCCGCGCGGGCCGGCGGCCACCGGCTCGGCGGCGACGGTGGCGGCGACGGCGGCGTCGACGGGCGGCTCGTCGGCCGGGACGGCGGGAACGGTGAACGTGAAGGTGCGGATGGTCGGGTCGCTGGCGGCCGCGACGGCTTCGCGCACGCGGGCGAGCAGCAGGTTGGCGTCGCTGCCCGGCGCCAGGGGGATGGCCACGCTCAGGGTCGGTTCGATCATGGAAAGGTCCTCTCGATATGCAAGTGGAACCATTCTATGTTCAATAACGATTGAAGTAAATATTTAAATCAATTTGTATATTTAAGACCGATTGAGTGTATCGTGGGCGCCCGCTCCGGATTCGCTTCCCGCAGCCCGCAAACCTCGTCCTGCGAGGCGCGCGGCGCCATGGGGAAGTGGAGGCATGTGCGGTACGGGGGATTGCTGGTCGATGCCATGGGCGGCAGCGGCAAGACTCGCTAGAATGACCGGGCCATGACCATCGACATCGACATCGACCTTCGCCTCGACCGGCAACGGGACCGCCCCATCTTCCTGCAAGTGTGCGACCGCTTCCGGGCGGCGATCGCGCAGGGGCGCCTGCGCCGCGGCGAACGCGTGCCGGCGGTGCGCGCGCTGGCGCTGGAACTGGGCGTGGCGCGCGGCACCATCGAGGCGGCGTACGCCGTGCTGACCGACGAAGGCTACCTGCAGGCGCGCGGCGCCGCCGGCACGGTGGTCTCGCCGTCGCTGCCCGGGCATGCGGCGCAGCAGGCGCCGGCAGGTGCGGCGGATGCCGGGGCGCCGGCCGCCGCGCCGGCCGCCGGAACAGCGGCCGCCGGAGCGCCGCCCATCGGCGACGGCAACGCCGTCGCGCCGCTGCGGCCCCTGCAACTGGGCCTGCCGGCGCTCGACGCCTTCCCGCGCAAGACCTGGACGCGCATCGCGGCCCAGCGCCTGCGCGACGCCGGCCCGGCGGCATTCGCGTATCCGGCGCCCGCGGGCGAGCACCGGCTGCGCGAGCGGGTCGCCGCCTACCTCGGCATCTCGCGCGGCGTCGATTGCGATCCGGCCCAGGTGT
Organism: Massilia sp.; assembly: GCA_031995805.1. Classification (GTDB taxonomy): domain Bacteria; phylum Pseudomonadota; class Gammaproteobacteria; order Burkholderiales; family Burkholderiaceae_D; genus Telluria. Next base: position 6,746 of record DAMAFT010000112.1, on the reverse strand, counting down.
TCATCACCACGGGCTACCGCGCCAGCCTGGAACGCGTGCTGCGCAGCCTGGCCCGGCCGGGCGACGCCGTGCTGTTCGAGGACCCCGGCTACTTCCTGGCCGGCCGCTTCCTGCGCGACGCCGGCATGCAACTGGCGCCGGTGCGCGTCGACGCGCACGGCATGGTGGTGGAGGAAGGCATCGCGGCGCGCCCGGATGCGCGCTTCGCCGTGGTCACGCCGGCGAACCAGAGCCCGCTGGGCGTCACGCTGGCGCTGGAACGCCGCATCGCGCTGCTCGACTGGGCGGCGCGCGCGGGAAGCTGGATCGTCGAGGACGACTACGACAGCGAATTCCGCTACCAGGGCCGGCCGCTGCCGGCGCTCAAGAGCCTCGACCGCCACGACCGCGTGATCTATTGCGGCACCTTCAGCAAGGTGATGTTCCCCGGCCTGCGGCTGGCCTATATGGTGGTGCCGCGCGCGCTGGCGGCGCGCTTCGCCGACGTCGGCGCCTACCTGAACGCCGGCGCGCCGGTGCCGTACCAGGCGGCGCTGGCCGACTTCATCGAGGAAGGCCATTTCGCGCGCCACCTCAAGAAGATGCGCGGCCTGTACGCCCGGCGCCGGGCGTTGCTGGCGCAGGCGCTGGCCGAGGCGTTCGGCGAGGCGCTGGCCATCGACCTGCCGCCCGGCGGATTGCACATGGTGGCGCGGCTCGCGGCGCAGGCGGACGACGCCGCGCTGGCGCAACGGGCGCGGGCCGACGGGTTCGGCCTGCACTGCCTGTCGCGCTGGTACCTCGAACAGGCGCCGGTGCCGGGCCTGGTGCTCGGCTTCGCGAACGTCGCCGATGCCCCCGAGGCGCGCCGCCTGGCGCTGCGGCTGCGCGCCGTATTCGGTCAGTTGCCGGGAAACGCCAGCGTCGGCATGGCCGCGTGAGCCTCGTCCAGCGCCCGCTCGACGGCGGCGGGACCGAAGGTCATTCCCTCGAGGTACAGGAATTCGACGCTGGCGATGCCGATCGTCTGCAGGGCATGGCGCAGGTAGGGCGAGAGGAAATCGGGCTGGCGTGCGCGCGGACCGGCGTGGAAGCCGCCCGAGCTCACGACCACCAGCGTCGGGCGGTCGCGCAGCAGGCCGACCTTGCCCTCCGGCGTCGACGCGAACGTGCGCCCGATGCGCAGCACCAGGTCGATCCACAGCTTCAGCGAGGCCGGCACCGTGAAGTTGTGCATGGGCGTGGCGATGACGAACGCGTCGGCGTCTTCCAGCTCGCCGATCAGCGTCTCGGACAGCGCCATCGCCGGATCGTCGCCGCGGCCGGACGTCAGCGCGCCGGCATAGTCGGCGCCGAGCGGCGGCAGCGGGTCCGCCGCCAGGTCGCGCTCGACGACCCGTGCGCCGGGCAGGTGCGCCGCGATCAGGCGTTCGCCCAGGGCATGGCCATGGGCCGCACGGCCGTGCGGGCTGCAATGCAGGAACAGGACGCGCTTCATGCCGCCTCCGCTTCGCCGGCTTCCAGCGCGTCGACGAAATGCATGCCGCGCGCTAGCAGGCCGGCGCGGAAATAGAAGCGCTGGGCGTGCGCCATGTGCAGGCCGGTATCGAGCACCAGGTGACGGCATTCCGCGGCGGCGGCATGGTGGCGCACGGCGTCGAGCAGCCGCTCGCCGATGCGCTGGCGTTGCCGCGGCGCCGTGACGACCAGGTCGTCCACGTAGGCGAAGCGGCCATACAACAGGTTTTCGGTCAGGCGGTAGCCGGCAAGGCCGACGATGCGCTCGCCGTCGAAGGCCGCGAGCAGCAGGTAGCCGTGCTCGCGCTGGCGCGCGACCTGGCGCGCGAACGCCGCCGGGTCGGCGAGGTGAGGCCGCAATTCGCGCATCACGGCGAAGGCGGCGTCCAGTTCCGCCGCCGCATGCAGGCGACGGGTACGAATGTCATGATTCATGGTGTCCTCACGGAAAACCTCACTATAGGAGCGCCGCCCGCCGGCGGACAGGGCCAAGAAACGCGAAACGGGCTGGGACAGCGCACTGCCGGCAAGGTTTCCGAACGAGCGTTCGGTTTGCTACACTGGCGGCACACGCATTCACTGGAGACGACCATGCGCACCCTCATCGCCACGGCCCTGGCGGCCGCCGCGTTCATGACCCCGCCCGCCTTCGCGCAAGACTCCGCCGTCGGCCTGTGGAAGAGCATCGACGACGCCTCCGGCAAGCCGACCGCCCTGATCCGCATCACCGACAACGGCGGCACGCTGCAGGGCACCATCGAAAAACTGTTCCGCAAGCCCGAGGATGACCAGAACCCGAAGTGCGGGCAGTGCACCGATGCGCGCAAGGACCAGCCGATCGTCGGCATGACGATCCTGACGGGCCTCAAGAAGGATGGCGACGTCTACGATGGCGGCGAGATCCTCGACCCGAAGAACGGCAAGGTCTACAAGAGCAAGCTGAGCGTGCGCGAGGGCGGCAGGAAGCTCGAGGTACGCGGCTATATCGGCATCCCGATGCTGGGCCGTTCGCAGGTCTGGCTGCGCCAGGAGTAGGCACGGCAGGCGTGCGCAGGATGAGTTGTCTTTATGTTAATCTCGAAGGCAACTCATCCATACCATTGCCTGCCATGATCGTCCTGCGTTTATTGTCGTTGCTCGCCTGTAGCCTGCTCGTGATCGTCCTGCCGGTCCTGTTGTCGGACGCCGGCATGGGCGGCCTGCCCTTGCGCATGGCCGCGCCGGCGGTGCTGGGCGCCGCGCTGATGGCGGCCGGCTTCGTCTACGTCGGCATGATGGCGGAGCGCATGCGCCGCCCCGGCCGCGCACGCTGGCTGGGCACCGCCCTGCTGGCGCTGCCGGCCGTGGGCTGCCTGGCGATCCTGGCGACGCGCCACGATCCCACGCTGTTGTGGAGCAGCGGCATGCTGCTGGCCTGCACCACGCTGCAACTGGCCTGCCTGCTCAATCCGGGCGCGCTGGAACGCCGCCGCCGTCCGATGCGCCAGCGCGAACCGGGCACGCTGCAGCGCGGCTGAGTTGCCGGGAGGATTCAGGCCCGGCGCCGCGCCAGGTGACGGTCGAGCGCATTGCCGAAGCGCTGGCGGTCGGCCTGGCCGAAGGCGGCCGGACCGCCGGTATCGACGCCGCCGCTGCGCAACTCTTCCATGAAGGCGCGCATCGTCAATTGCTGGGCGATATTGTCCTTCGTATAGAACTCGCCACGGGGATTCAAGGCGTCGCCGCCCTTTTCCAGCACGCGCGCCGCCAGCGGGATGTCGCCGGTGACGACCAGGTCGCCCGGCGCCAGGCGCTCGACGATCTCGGCGTCGGCCACGTCGGGCCCGCTGGGCACCTGCAGCGCGCGGATGAAGCGCGAGCCCGGCACGCGGATCAGCTGGTTCGCCACCAGCGTCACCTGCAACTGCAGCCGCTCGGCCACGCGGAACAGTATCTCCTTGACGGCACCCGGACAGGCGTCGGCATCGACCCAGATCTGCATCGTCATCGACGCCTCAGCCCGGCGGCAGGTTGTCCCACAGGTCGCCGGTCGGGCTGATGCGCGGCGCGGCGACGCCGAAGTGGTGATAGGCCAGCGGCGTGGCGATGCGCCCGCGCGGGGTGCGCTGCAGGTAGCCCTGCTGGATCAGGTAGGGTTCGAGCACGTCCTCGATGGTGTCGGCCGCCTCGCCGATGGCCGCGGCCAGGTTGCCGATGCCGACCGGGCCGCCGGCGAACTTGAACAGCACGGCTTCCAGCAGCTTGCGGTCCATGACGTCGAAGCCGACGGTGTCGACGTCGAGCATGCGCAGCGCGCGGTCGGCCATCTCCTTGGTGATCTCGCCGTTGCCCTTCACTTCCGCATAGTCGCGCACGCGGCGCAGCAGGCGGTTGGCGATGCGCGGCGTGCCGCGCGCGCGGCGCGCGACTTCGCGCGCGCCATCCTCGTCGATCGGCGCGGCCAGCAGCGCGGCGCTGCGCGCGACGATCTTGGTCAGTTCCTCGACGTTGTAGAACTCCAGGCGCGCGACGATGCCGAAGCGGTCGCGCAGCGGATTCGTCAGCATGCCGGCGCGCGTGGTGGCGCCGACCAGCGTGAACGGCTGCAGGTCGAGCTTGACGGAACGGGCGGCCGGTCCTTCGCCGATCATGATGTCGATCTGGTAGTCTTCCAGCGCCGGGTACAGGATTTCCTCGACCACGGGCGACAGGCGGTGGATCTCGTCGATGAACAGGACGTCGTTGGCTTCCAGGTTCGTCAGCAGCGCGGCCAGGTCGCCCGGGCGCTCGAGCACCGGGCCCGAGGTCTGGCGCAGGTTGACGCCCATCTCGCGCGCGATGATGTGGGCGAGCGTGGTCTTGCCCAGGCCCGGCGGACCGAACAGCAGGGTGTGGTCGAGCGCTTCCTGGCGCTTGCGCGCCGCGTGGATGAAGATCTCGAGCTGGTCGCGGATCTTTTCCTGGCCGACGTATTCCTCGAGGTGCTTGGGCCGCAGCGCGCGTTCGATCGCCTCTTCGTTGGGCGAAGCGGGGGCGGCGTCGATGACGCGCTGTTCGGTGAAATTATCGGTCTGGATGCTCATTGTTCTACATTAAAACGGTTGCGCCAAGTTCCGCTCGCTCTCCGGCACACACCGGGGTCAGAGCCCTTCGAAAAGCAACACCGGGCTCTGACCCCTAGCCTTTCGACAACGCCTTCAGCGCCAGCTTGATGCCGTCCGACACGCTGGTCCCCGCCGGCATGTTCTTGATGGCCACCAGCGCCTCCTTGTCAGAATACCCCAAAGCCAGCAGCGCATTGAGCACGTCGGCCTGGGCGTCGTCCCTGGCGGCCACGCCGACGACGCCGATGTCGGCGCCCAGCTTGCCCTTCAGTTCCAGCAGCAGGCGCTCGGCCGTCTTCTTGCCGATGCCCGGCACCTTGACCAGCCGGCCCGCCTCCTGCAGGGTCACGGCCTGCGCCAGTTCGGCCACCGTCATGCCGGACAGGATCGACAGCGCCATGCGCGCGCCGATGCCGGTGATCTTGATCAGCTGGCGGAACACGGCGCGGTCGTTGTGGGTGCCGAAGCCGAACAGCAGGTGTGCATCCTCGCGCACCACGTAATGGATGAACAGCGTGACCTTTTCGCCCGTGTGCGGCAGGTTGTAGAACGTGCTCATCGGCACGTCGACCTCGTAGCCGACGCCGTTGCAATCGACGAGCACTTGTGGCGGGTTCTTTTCCAGCAGGACTCCGGAGAGACGACCGATCATCGGTGACCTTTCAATGCCTTGTTAAGGCAGGCTAATCTGATTTCGAATTGGGTTAAATCCGCTTACACCAGGCGGCTGCGCTTCATGTGCAGCGTCGGCTTCTTGGGGTTGGCCGGCGCCAGCGCGCCCACCAGGGCCAGCGTGTCGTGGGTATTCGCATGGCAGATCGCGATGCCGAGCGCATCGGCGGCATCGCTTCCCGGCAAGCCCGGCAGCTTGAGCAGGCGCGCGACCATGTCCTGCACCTGGGCCTTGACCGCCTTGCCGGTGCCGACGACGGCCTGCTTGACCTGCGTGGGCGTGTACTCCGCCACGTCGAGGTCGGCGCCGACGAGGGCCGTGATGGCGGCGCCGCGCGCCTGCCCCAGCAGCAGCGTCGATTGCGGGTTGACGTTGACGAAGACTTTTTCGATGGCCGCGCAGGCCGGGTGGTAGGTGGCGACGATTTCGCTGACGCCCGCCAGGATCACCTTCAGGCGCGGCGGCAGCGCCCCTTCGGTACCGGTCTTGATGGTGCCGGAAGCGATGTAGCGCAGGCGGTTGCCCTGTTTTTCGATGACGCCGAAACCCGTCGTGCGCAGGCCCGGGTCGATGCCGAGAATAATCATTATCGAATGTTATACCGTCGGCGCTATTTCGTGGGGAAAATACTGTCTAAAAACACAGGTCGATGTTAAATCGTCGCTGGTTGCAGCGCCGTTCAACACCGGGGTCAGAGCCCCTTGAACATCAACACCGGGCTCTGACCCCTAGGATCAATGACGGAAGTGACGCGTCCCAGTATAGAGCATGACCACGCAGCGTTCATCCGCCGCATCGATCACTTCCTGGTCGCGCATCGAGCCGCCCGGGTGGATGACGCAGGTCGCGCCCGCGTCGACGACCACGTCCAGGCCGTCGCGGAACGGGAAGAACGCATCCGACGCCACGGCCGAGCCGACCAGCGACAGGCCGGCGTTCTGCGCCTTGATCGAGGCGATGCGCGCCGAGTCGATGCGGCTCATCTGGCCGGCGCCGACGCCCAGCGTCATGCCGCCGCCGCAGAATACGATGGCGTTCGACTTGACGTACTTGGCCACGCGCCAGGCGAACATCAGGTCCTGCAGTTGCTGCGGGGTCGGCTGCTTCTTGCTGACCACGCGCAGGTCGGCCAGGGCGACGTCCTTCGCATCCGGCGATTGCACCAGCAGGCCGCCGCCGACGCGCTTGACGTCGAACAGGTTCTGGCCCGGGGTTTGCCCATTTTCCAGGGCGATTTCCAGCAACCGTACGTTCTGCTTGGCCGCCATGATCGCCAGCGCGTCGGCGGTGAAGGCCGGGGCGATCACGACTTCGACGAACAATTTCGCGATCGCCTCGGCGGCGCGGCCGTCGACCGGCACGTTGAAGGCGATGATGCCGCCGAAGGCCGAGGTCGGGTCGGTCTTGAGCGCGCGCTGGTAGGCGTCGAGCGCATCGGCGCCGATCGCCACGCCGCACGGGTTGGCGTGCTTGACGATCACGCAGCCGGCCGG
>DAMAFT010000111.1:0-9791 GCA_031995805.1 Massilia sp. | reverse complement strand
GGCGCCAGCCGGCGCCAGGATGGCGCGACCAGCAGTGCGGCGATCGCGCCGTAGGCCAGGTAGCGGCCGGCCGTCAGCTGCGCCGGCGAAAAGCCGCCCACCACGTCGGGCATCAGGAACACCAGCCCCCACATCGCCCCGGCCAGGACGCCGGCGCCCAGGCCGCCCACGGTCTTTTGCATTGCCATGCGATTCTCCCCAAAACCCCCAGTATCGGAGACGCAGGCGCGCGGGTCTTGGCGCAAGCTCGCGCGTTCTTGGCGAAAACTGGCGTGCCGGGCCCCGGGCCTGTCCGTCCGGTGCGCACGGGGGGCGCACCCGGTGCCTAGGCCGACCGGTAGCGGCGGCGGTACTGCGCCGGCGTCACGTCCAGCGCGCGGCGCATGGCCCGGGTCAGGGCGCTCTGGTCGGAAAAGCCGGCCCACAACGCCAGCGCCGCGACCGGTTCGTTACCGGCCGCGAGGCGCTCGCACACGCGCGCCAGGCGCAGCTGCAGCAGCCAGTCGTGCGGAGTGGTGTCCAGTTCGCTGCGGAACAGCGCGTGCAGGCGGCTCGCGCTCAGGCCGGCATGGCGCGCCATCGCCTCGGTGCTCCAGGCGCCGCCGGGATCGGCTTCGACGCAGGCCAGCAGGGCGGACAGGCGCGACGGCGCGCGCACGGCGGCTAGGGCGAGGGTGTCGAGCAGCAGCGGCATCCACCCGGCCAGCAGCGCCGGGGACGCGGCCTGGCGGCCGGCCAGCATGCCCATGAATTCGACCAGCTTGCGCGCTTCCGGGCCGAGAGGCCGGAACGTGCGCTCGTGCAGGCGCGCGGCGACGTCGGGCGCGACGGCGGCCAGGTCGAGGTCGACGATGAGGTTGCGGTTGCCGCCTCCGGAGCACTGGGAATGCCAGGCGCGCGGCGCCACGAAAGCGGCCTGCAGCGGATCGAGGAGGGCTTCGCGGCCCTCGATCTCGAGCGCCACCGTGCCGGCCAGCGGCAGCACCAGCTGGGCGAAGTCGTGGCGGTCCGATTCGCGGATCAGGCCATAGCTGCGGATGTGCAGGTCGAGCGGAAGGGAAGGCATGCGCGGCGGTGTACGGGATGACGGGGAAGTCTAGCACCGATGATGGCGCCCCGTCCCGCCGCGCAATGGCTGGCCGGCCCGCAGGCCGGCCGGTGGCGGATCAGGCCAGCGGGTCGATGGCGAACGCCGGCATGCGCGCGCCGCCCTTGGCCGCTTCGAGGAACTGGTCGGACGTGACCAGCGCCTCGTTGATGGTGACGTCCATGTCGAGGTAGCGGTAGGTGCCCAGGCGGCCGACGAAGGTGACGTTGGTCTCGTCCTTGGCCAGGTTCACGTATTTTTCCAGCTGGGCCTTCTCGCGCGCCTGGCGGATCGGGTAGTACGGGGTGTCGTTTTCCTCGCACTGGCGGCTGTATTCCATGTAGCAGACCGTGCGCTCGTGCTTTTCCCACGGCGAGAAGTGCTTGTGCTCGGTGATGCGCGTGTACGGCTTGGCGTCGTCGCAGTAGTTGACGACGGCATTGCCCTGGTAGTCGCCGGTGTCGCGGAAGACCTCGAAGTCGAGCGTGCGGTACGGCAGGCGGCCTTCGGCGTGCTTGAACCAGGCGTCGATCGGGCCGCTGTAGAACACGTGCTCGTAGTCGCCCTTGTTGGCCGGGTCGAAGCGGGTGTTCAGGTGCACGGTGATGCCAGGGACCTTGAGGATGTTCTCGACCAGCGCCGTGTAGCCATCGGCAGGCATGCCCTGGTATTTGTGGTTGAAGTAGTTGTCGTCGTAGTTGAAGCGCACCGGCAGGCGCTTGAGGATGCTGGCCGGCAGTTCGCTCGGCTGCAGGCCCCACTGCTTGATGGTGTAGGTCTTGAAGAAGGCTTCGTACAGGTCGCGCCCGACGAAGCGCAGCGCCTGTTCCTCGAAGGTCTGCGGGTTCTCGATCGACTTGTCGGCCACCGATTCCAGGAAGGCCTGGGCCTCGGCCGGGCGGAACGTCTTGCCGAAGAAGTTATTGATGGTCAGCAGGTTGATCGGCAGCGTGAACACGCGCCCGCCGGTGATGGCCTTGACGCGGTTGACGTAGGGCTTGAACTCGGCGTAGCGGTTGACGAATTCCCAGGCGCGTTCGTTATCGGTATGGAAGATGTGCGGGCCGTAGACGTGGACCATCACATTGGTTTCCGGATCGCGTTCCGAATGACAGTTGCCGGCGATGTGGGGGCGCGCTTCGAACACCTCGACGGTGTAGCCCGCGTGCGCGAGCTGGTTGGCGATGACGGCCCCGGAAAATCCGGCGCCGACGATGGCGATATTCTTTTTCATTCGTTTGTCCTGGCTGAGTGGTTGTCCATGCCGCAGCGGCGTGGTCGGGCGGCGGCATCCATTCCACCATTCGCGCCGCGCCCGGCGTTTCGATGCATTTTTTTTGTGTAAAGACGATGAGACAAGCGGCCTCGAGCGTGTGGCGAATGTGAAATTAGTGCAAAAAATATATCATCGATCCCCTTTTTTGCTCCGCACAATTGGCATCGATACCAGGACCAATTTACCGTACGCATCACGGAAAAGAAAAACCGCCGGCGGGGCCGGCGGTTCCATCGGTGGCACGGCCCGTGCGGCCGTTCCGGACACGGCGCGACGGATCAGCGCTTGTCGTCGTTCTTGTGGCTCTGGCGGCCGGCAGCGGCATGCTGCTCGGGGGTGCCGCCCTGGGTGCCGCGGCCCTGCTGGTTGTTGCCCGGATTCTGGCTCTGGTTGTTACCGAGGTTCTGGCTCTGGTTGTTGCCGGCGTTCTGGCTCTGCGCATTGCCGCCGCCGTGCGACGCGCGGCCGCCTTCGGAGGCGATTTCGCGCTGTTTTTGCGGGTCCATCGAGGCGAAGCCCTGGCTGCCCTTGTTGCCGCTCTGGTTATTCCGGCCCTGGTTGTCCAGGTTGTCGAGATTGTTGCCCTTGTTGCCACCTTGCTGGTTGTTCGATGCCATGATCGGTTCTCCGTGAGAATGTTTTCAAAGGCCCCTGCCGGATCGGCGTCGGCTGACTGCCGATCGGGAAGAAGTGAAACCATGGTAACGGTTGCCCGATGCATCGTGCATAGGACGCACTGTTCCAGTGCTGTAGGAACAGTCTTGCGACCTGTCAGTGCATCGCGGTGCCCGTCGGTGGTGCGCCATCGCGCCGCGCCTGTGCAAAACTGGCCAGCTCGGGGTCGGCCAGGCGCACGATCGACATGGGGTGCGCGAACGCGATGTGTTCCTGCTGGAAGCGACGATAGATTTCCAGGAAGATCGCCTGTTGCGCATCCATGTGCAACCGGTAGTCCGGGCTGCGGAAGTGATACACGACCTCGAAGTTCAGCGACCACTCGCCCCACTGGAACAGGTGGGCGCGCTCGAAGTCGACGTCCGGCTTGGTGGTGACCACCTCGCGGATGATCTCCGGTATGCGGCACAGTTGCTCCTCGCTGGTGCCGTAGGCGATGCGCAGCACGAAGGCGACGCGACGCGTCTGCATGCGCTTGTGGTTGTGGATGCGGCTCTTGAGCAGCTCGCCGTTGGAAAACACCACCTGCTCGCCGCCCAGCCCGCGCAGCCGCGTGGTCTTGAGGCCGATGTGCTCGACCGAGCCGAGCACGTCGCCGACGATGATGAAATCGCCCACCTCGAACGGCTTGTCGAGCATGATCGAGAGCGAGGCGAACAGGTCGCCCAGGATGTTCTGCGTGGCCAGCGCCACGGCCACGCCGCCGATGCCCAGGCTGGCCACCAGCGTGGTGATGTTGATCCCGAAATTATCCAGGATCATCAAGGTGACGATGGCCCACAGCACCAGGCGCGTGATGAAGCACAGCACGCTGCTCGAGGCGCGCCGTTCGCCGTCGGTGTTGGGGCCGAAGCGGTACTGGTCGCGCCAGGCGCGCAGGCCGGTATCGGCCCAGATGGCGGCCTGTACCAGCAGGGCGGCCACGCCAATGCGCATCACGAAGCGTTCCTGGCGCGCCGTCAAGTCGAGGAAGGTACTGCCGAGATAGAACGCGAAGGTAAGGATGAAGACCAGGTAGGTGCGCGCCAGCATCGCGCCGGCGAAGTCGTCCAGCAGGACCGACGTCGGCGAGGCGCGCGCCGCCAGCCGGCGCAGCACGAAGCCGCGCACGAACAGGATCGCCAGGGTGGCGGCGAGGCCGACGCCGATGGCGACGGCCCAGTCTTCGAGGGAATTCCTGAGAAAAACATAATGGCCTGCTTGGGACAGGAACGGCCAGCGCATCGGCAAACTCCAGGGGTGAAACGATCCGGTAGTGTGGCCGTGTCCGGCCGACCAGTGCGCACAATTGACCGGGAGAGGCCGTGGCGGCGGCCGGTTGCATCGTCTGCATGCGTCGTTGTCGTCATCGCCACGGGTCCGACCGGGGGGCAGTGGACGGAAAAGTCGATCGCGCGCGCCTGCTGGGCGCCGGGGCGGCCGATTTGGCGCTAGGATGCACCCGCATGACGACAGGAGGAAGCGACATGGAGGACATCAAGCAAGGCGGGCCGGGCGCCGCGGTCGACGTGGCGGCCGTGATGGGCGCCCTGTACGGCGACGGCATCATAGCCTGCCGCGGTGCGTTCGCGCCCGCGTGGGTGGCGCGCCTGAAGGAAGACATCGAAACACTGTTCCGCGAGGCGCGCGCCCGGCCCGGCGGCGCGCTCGAACGCGGCCCGCAGCGTTACTACGTCGAGGTGCATCCGGAGCGCCTGCGCGGCTTCGCCGAGCTGGCCGGCCATCCCTGGGTGGTGGCCGTGTGCCGCGCCGTGCTGGGGCCGGACTACAAGATCGTCGAGGCGGGCTTCGACATCCCGTTCCCGGGGGCGATGCACCAGCCCTGGCACCGCGACTTCGCGGCGCCGCCCGAGACGCTGGTGGGCCGGCGCCTGAATTCGCTCGCCTTCAACATCACGACGGTCGACGTGACGGAGGAGATCGGCCCCTTCGAGATTGCCCCCGGCACCCAGTGGGACGACCTGGGCGACGGCGACCCGATGTTCCCGCCGCAGGAACTGTACCCGCGCTACGAGGCGCGCGCCCAGCGCAAGCTGCCGCAGGTGGGCGACATCTCGGCGCGCTCCGCGCTGGCGATCCACCGCGGCACGGCCAATCGCAGCACGCAGTCGCGTCCCGTGTTCGTGCTGGGCGTGGACGCGCCGGATGCGCGCAACGCGGAAAAGCACGACCTGCAGGTGACGCAGGCCTACTGGGACGCGCTGCCGGACGTGGTGCGCGAGCACCTGCGCTGCCGCATCGTGCCGGAACTCGAAATGATCGAACAGGCACACACGATCGAGGGGTTGCGGATGGGCTTGGCGGGGTGATGAGGCGTGGCTCCCCGCCTGCGCGGGGATGACGGTATGGCTGGCGGCTTATTCGGCGTCCTTGTCGGCCAGCCCGGCCCCCAGTTCCGCCGACGAGATGCCCCTGGGCGCCTTGCCCACGCGCCGCGCCATGTCCGACTGCTGGTCGGCATTGACTTCCTCGGCCACGTCGTAACGGCCGTCGCTCGCCTCGTCGGCCGCCTGCCCGGCCGGCAGCAGGCCTTCGGAACGCTGTTCCTGGCCGGCCGGCGCGCGCTGCTGGTTGCCGTCGTTCCCTGGTTGTCGTGGTGTCGCCATGATCGTCCTCCTTGTGGTTGCGGGATGGGTCGATTATGGCCCGCGGCGCCGGGCCGCGGGCGCACGCTAGGCGCCGTCCCTGGGCGTACGCCATATCGGCAGGTTCTTTTCCAGGATCGCCCACAGGATCAGGCCGTACGCCAGCAGCCGCACCAGGTAGTGCCAGGGCGAGTCCTCGTGCTCGTCGTAGGTGAGGGCGGTGGCGATCCGGTGCACGCCCTCGATGCCGAAGGACAGCGCGAAATACAGGAAGAAGCGGTCGTGCGAGGCGCGCCAGAAGCGCAGGAAGAACAGGGCGATGACGAGCGAGCCCATGGCGATCGCGCCGGTGATCAGGTTGGCCACGCTTATTCCTTTTCGTAGATCAGGCCGTACAGCAGGAGCAGTACCGACAGCAGGGCCGAGCCCTGGCGCACCGGCATCAGGTAGACGTCCGGGAACACCACCTTGTCGAGCACCAGGAACACATTGTTGACCGTCAGCGCGGCGAACGAGGCGCCGCTCCAGAACAGCAGGCGGTGCCGCGTGCGCCGGTAGCCGGCCAGCAGCAGCCAGGCGCAGGCAAGCGAGGTCAGGGCGCACAGCGCGTAGATCAGGACCGCCATCATGTCTCCTTGCGCCACTTGAAGGCGTCGGCGAATTGCTGGGCCTTGCGGTCCAGCGAGGAATGGATGATCAGGGTGACGTCGACCAGGTGGGTCGCGTAGAGGTCGGCGAGGCGGTCGATGCGCTCGCGCAAGCCGTCCTCGGCGGGCTGGTAGCGGTAGCTGTCGGCGTCGGGCGCGGCGCAGCGCACGGCCATGCCGGCCATGCACAGTTCGGCCAGCAGGCCGTCCGCGGTCTTTTCGCGGACGTACAGCCGCCGCGCCAGCGCGTCCCGGCGCCAGGCCTGCGCCGGATCGGCGCGCATCAGCAGCAGGGCTTCGAGGAAAGGCACGGAAGGAATACTGGTCAGCACGAAGCGCCGGATGTCCTCGGGGATGGAGGGGTTGTCCATTGCTGATCTATATTGGTACGAATGCAAAAACGTCGAAAGCGCGATTCTATTACATTCCGAGTAGAAATTACTCAGATTTATCTCAACCGTGCGCCAGATTCGCTATCGATGAAACCCATGACGAATCGCAAGACTCGGTCGGATACAATGACGGCCCGTTTGATCCAACCGAGTCATCATGCTTCGTCAAAAACTTTCCTGGGCCATCTTGCTGGCGGGCCTGTTCGCACTGGGCGGCTGCCACGGCGAATCCGGCCAGCCGCAACGCGCGCCGCATGCCGCACCGGCCCATGCGCAGTCGGACGGCCCGGGCCGCAAGCCCGCGTCGCGCCAGGCGCAGTCCGCGCCGGCCCCGCAATCCTGCGCCGACCATTATGTCGGCGGGGATGCGCCGCAGATCGTCAATCCCAAGCTGGCCGTCGCCACCCGCGAACTCTGCTTCAACGTGTTTACCGTGATGCACTCCGGCGTGACGCGCACGCCGCTGTGGTCGGCCGAGCACCTGGAGGCGGACAACCTCGCGGCGGCCCAGGAACTCAAGCGCGACGACTCCTTCCACGCCGAACCGCGCCTGCCGGCCGCGCAGCGCGCCGAACTGGCGGACTATGCGCGCAGCGGCTTCGACCGCGGCCACCTGGCGCCGAACGCCGACATGCCCGACCGCGCCAGCCAGCGCGACAGCTTCAGCCTGGCCAACATCGTCCCGCAGAACGGCGAGAACAACCGCAACCTGTGGGCCGGCATCGAGGGCGCGGTGCGCAGCATGGCCAAGCGCGAGGGCGAGCTGTACGTCGTCACCGGTCCCGCCTTCCTCGGCACCAACCTGCAAAAGGTGGGCAACGTCCTGGTGCCGACGCACCTCTACAAACTGGTGTACAGTCCACGCCAGAAGGCGGGCGCCGCCTGGTTCGTGGAAAACCAGCCGGACGCCAGGGCGAACGTGGTGCCGGTCCCGGAACTCGAACGCATCGTCGGCATCAACCTGCTGCCCGCCCTGAGCGACGCCGAGAAGGAGCGCGTGCTGCGCCTGCCCACCATCCGCGAGCGCAAGAAGAAACGCGCCCGCGACTGACCCTCCCGAACGCACCGAAAGGATCCGCGATGAACGCCCACAAGCCCGCGTTTGCCCCTTACCAGAACGAAGCCGACGTCGTCCAGGTCGGCGACCTGATGCTGGAAAACCGCCTCGACCGCATTACCGTGTCGGGCGACGTCGACCTGACCGCCGACCGCCGCGGCCTGGAAGCGGCGCGCCTGCTGCGCGACTTGCTGGACCAGGTGGTGGCCAGCTTGGAAGCGCAGGACCTGCCCGAGCGCCTGCCGCCGCCGCAGGCCGAGACGGTCGACAATCCGTTCGCCTGACCTGCGCGTCCCGGCGCGGTTTTCCGCGCCGCTTTTCCGCACCGCCTTCGTCCGCGCCGTCCGTGCGCGGCCGCACCCTGGCCCCGCTCCGGCGGCCGTTCCCCCCTGTTTTTCAGTCCCGATCAAGTCCCGTTTTCGTCCCTGCCCATGCCTGAGTTGTAGCGGGTCAATGGTGCGCGGGGCGCTTTCGCTTTGGAGTAATCTCGACAACTCCAGCGTCGTGGACAGGAGCGGTGGCGTTCCATCGATCCTGCACGGCGCTTGCATCACGAGACCGGCGCCGGCCCGACTTCGGACCGGCGTAAGCGCGGTACGAGGCGCGCCACGCAGCCTGGTCCTGCCCGCAGGGCGGGGCAGCGTGGGGCGCTTCGATGAAGCCGGCGACCGCTCGTCACAATGACATTCATTGGAGGATTGATCATGCAACACACTCTTGTAGCGGTTTTCGACAACCGAAGCGACGCCCAGGGCGCCGTCGACGAGCTGCTGGCCTCGGGCTATGCGCGTACCGACGTCAACCTGTCCAGCGCCGACCCGACCGGCCAGACCAATAGCGTCGGTGGCGCCAGCGAGAACGTCGAGGGCGTCCACGAGGAAGGCATCGGCGCCTCGATCAAGCATTTCTTCACGAGCCTGTTCGGCTCCGACACCAGCGAACACGCGATGCGCTACTCGGACGCCGTCACGCGCGGCCACCACGTGGTCACGCTGACCACCCATTCCGAGCCCGAAGTCGAACGCGCGGCCGACATCATCGAGCGCTTCGGCCCGGTCGACATCGACGAGCGCCACGACCTGAGCGGCCCGGCCAGCACGCTGGGCGCCGCCACCCTGGGCACCGGCGCCATGGCCGGCGCCATGCGCGCCAGCACGGCCGGCATGCAGCAGTCGACGTCGATGTCGGCGCAGTCGGCCACGCCGTCCTCGCAATCGCAGTCGCTGCAATCGCAGTCCGGCTCCCTGGCCGGCGCCGGTGGCCTGAACCCGAGCAACGTCGACCAGCGCTCCGCGACCGCGCCGGGCGCGCTGCAGAACGTCCAGTCGGCCTCGATGCAGCGCGACGAGGACGACCTGCCGTTCCCGGCCAAGCAGGACCTGAACGACGACGTCCCGCGCGGCACGACGTACCAGGAATCGCTGGGCTCCTCGCAGTCGACCGGCCTGGGCAGCGGCGCGCTGCAGGGCACCGCGTCGATGCAGGGCTCGAACGACATGTCGCTGGGCGGCACGGTGCAGACCGGCAGCTCGCTGCAGCGCGATACCAGCCTGTCGGGTTCCAGCCTGTCCGGCTCCGGCATGTCGGGTTCAATGCAGCGCGATGCCGGCACCGACCTGTCGCGCGAGCGCGTGCGGGTGTACTCGCGCCCGCTCGAGAGCACGGCCGTCGATTCGACGTCGCTGCGCAATTCGCCCCTGGACGACGAATATTTCCGCAAGGACTGGGACAGCAATTATTCCAGCCTGGGCGGCAGCTACGACGACTATGCGCCGGCCTACCGCTATGGCAGCGAGTCGCGCGGCAAGTACGCGGGCCGCGACTGGGACGACGTCGAGTCGAACCTGCGCAGCGACTGGGACAGCCGCTACGCCGGCTCGGGCGAGCCGTCGACCTGGGACAAGTTCAAGGCCGCCGTGCGCCGCGGCTGGGACAAGATCACCCCGGACGATGACGACGATTACTACCGCAGCGACTGGGACCGCAACTATTCCAGCCTGGGCGGCGCCTACGACGACTACGCGCCGGCCTACCGCTACGGCAGCGAGGCGCGCGGCAAGTACGCGGGCCGC
>DAMAFT010000110.1:0-9822 GCA_031995805.1 Massilia sp. | reverse complement strand
AGGGCTACGCCTACCAGCTGACCAACCTGGCCGCCACCTTCACCGGCAAGGACAGCATCCTGCAAGGCAAGACGGACGGCCTGAACAGCAGCATCAAGCAGGTCGCCAGCCAGCGCGACAAGTTCAGCGACCGCCTGACGGCGATCGAGGCGCGCTACCGCGCCCAGTTCACCGCGCTCGACACCATGCTGGCGTCGATGCAGAGCACCCAGAACTACCTTACGCAACAACTCGCGTCGATTGCCGCGAACAGTTAATCCCATACCTGGATCATTGGAGAACCAAAGATGTTCGGAACCATGAAACGCGGCGTCAACGCCTATGCCCACGTCGGCCTCGAAACGGGCGTCGCCTCGGCTTCGCCGCACAAGCTGATCGTCATGCTGTACGACGGCGCGCTGGTCGCCCTGCTGAACGCCAAGACGAATATCGCCGCCAACAACATCGCGGCGAAAGGCACCGCCATCTCGAAGGCGATCACCATCATCGACAACGGCCTGCGCGCCTCGCTCGACAAGAATGCCGGCGGCGAGATCGCGGCCAACCTGGACGCCCTGTACGACTACATGAGCCGCCGCCTGCTGCACGCCAACCTGAAGAACGACGTCGCCATCCTCGACGAGGTGCACCGCCTGCTGGCCGACCTGCGCGAAGCCTGGGTCGCGATCGGCGAGAAAGTCGGCCAGCCGGCCGCGCCGGTGCCGGCCGCGGTCGCCTCGCCGATGCCGAAGGCAGCCACCCTGGTCAGCGCCTGAGGAGAGCACGTCCATGATGACCGGTCAGGAAGTCGTTTCCGTGTATGAAGCCATGGTCGGGATCACCGACCAGATGCTGGCGGCCGCCACCGCCAGCGACTGGGACCGCCTGGTCCAGCTCGAGCACCAGTGCGCCGCCTGCGTGCGCCAGCTGAAAGCCGACGGCGACGGCCAGCCGCTCGCCGGCCAGGAGCGCGTGCGCAAGGTCGATGCGATCCGCCGCATGATGGCCTCGGACCGCAAGATCCGCGACCTCACGCAACCCTGGATGGCCAAGCTGACCGCCATGATGAGCAACAACCAGACCGAACGCCGCCTCGCGCGCGCCTACGGCATCTGAGGTTCCGCCGACGCTTTCCGCGTTGCGCGAACGATCGCTGAACATGCTGCCGCGCGACCAGCTGTCCCTGCCCCAGGTCGCGCGCACCGCGCCGGCGCAGCCGGTCCTGTCGGCCGTCGATCCGCGCCAGCAGGCCTTCCAGCGCGCCGTCGCCAACCTGCTCGGCCAGTCGATGCAGGCCGAGGTGCTGGCGAAACTCCCCGGCGGCGAGTACGTCGTGCGCGTGGCCGACATGGCGGCGCGCATGCCGCTGCCGCCCGGCACCCAGCCCGGCGCGCAAGTGCCGATGACGCTGGTCTCCCTCACGCCCCGCCCCACTTTCCAGGTCAAGGACGGCCAGGGCGCGCCCGCCTTCGCCGAAGCCGCGCCGGCGCCGCAGGACGGCCAGCCGGCCGGCGCGGCGCTGGCCTTCGTCGCCGGCAAGGAAGCCGCCGCGCTGACGCGCAGCGCCGCCCTGCTGGCGAGCGCGCAGGACCTGGGCCGGATGGCCGGCGCCGGCGCCGGCGGCGACGCCAATGCCTCGATCAGCAGCGCCGGCAAGGCGCTCGGCGACGTGATCGCCGCCGCCCAGAAGGCCGACGCGCCCGCCACCGCGGCGCTGGGGCGCACGCCGCTGCTGGGGGCGCCGGACGCGAACCCCGGCCGCATCGCCGCCGCGCTGCAGGACGGCCTGGGCAAGAGCGGCCTGTTCTACGAATCGCACGTGGCCGAGTGGGCGGCCGGCGGCCGCACGCTGGGCGAGCTGGCGGCCGAGCCGCAGGCGCGCGGCATGCCGGCGCCGACCGATCCGGCTACCGCCCAGTTCATCAACCTGCAATTGAACGCCCACGAGCAGGGCCGCGTCGCCTGGCAGGGCCAGTTGTGGCCGGGCCAGGACATGCGCTGGGAAATCGAACGCCATGCCGAACGCGACGCCGCCGACCAGGAACAGGGCGGCCGCCCTGCCGGGGAAGACGACACGGCCGCCACCTGGCAGAGCCGCCTGCGCCTGCGCTTCGGCGCGCTGGGCGAGGTGGCGGCGCGCATCGTGCTGTCGGGCGACCAGGTGCACATCCGCCTGGACGCCGCCAGCGCGGAAGCCGGCGGCGCGATGGAGGCCCGGCGCGCCGGCCTGATGCAGGCACTCGAGGCGGCCGGCGTGCCGCTGTCGACGCTGGCCATCCACGGCGCCGGCCCCGGCGGGAAACCCGATGGGCAAGCCTGAGGACGCGCGCGCGCGCCGCCAGAACGCCGTCGCGCTGGCCTACGGGGCCGGCGATCCGGCGCCGAAGGTGGTCGCCAAGGGCAGCGGCCTGGTGGCGGAGCGGATCATCGGCAAGGCCAGGGAGGCCGGCGTGTTCGTGCACGAGTCGAAGGAACTGGTGTCGCTGCTGATGCAGGTCGACCTCGACCGCCAGATTCCGCCCGCGCTGTACCGTGTTATTGCCGAACTGTTGGCATGGCTATATCATGTTGAATCGGCGCAAGCCGCCGGACGGGATTTGCCTCCCGCACCGGACACGGCACGGCTACTGCCTCCACCCGAAGAACCACCGCCTGGAACCGATGCAAGCAATCACTGATGCCGAACTGGCGAACTGGCACGACTACGAAGTCGAGTCGCGCAGGGAAATCGTCGCGCTGTTGCGCCAGATCTCCGAAAAGAACCAACTGATCCGCCTGCTGGTCAAGGGCGAGGCCGACGTCTGCGTGACGTCGCTGCTGCACGTCGATCCGGACAGCGACACCATCATCCTCGACCGCTCCGTCAACCTTGAACAGAACGCGCGCATCGTCGCGGCCCAGCAGGTGCGCTGCGAAACCTCGCTCGACAAGATCCGCATCCTGTTCGGCCTGGAAAACCTGCGCGAGACCAGCTTCGAGGGCGGCAACGCGCTGCGCGCCGACCTGCCTGCCAGCCTGATCCGCCTGCAGCGGCGCGAGTACTACCGCATGCCGACGCCGCTGACGAACCCGGTGCGCGCCACGATCCCCCTGCCGCCCGAGCTGGGCGGCGGCAGCGCCGAATTCCCGCTGGCCGACATCAGTTGCGGCGGCATCGCGATCTTCGACAACAAGCACCAGCTCGGCACGACGATCGGCGCCACCTTCAGCAACTGCCGCATGGAACTGCCGGACGTCGGCGTCGTGACCTGCTCGCTGCAGATCCGCAATTCGCTCGACATGACCCTGCTGAACAACAAGACGACGCGCCGCCTCGGCTGCCAGTTCATCGACATCTCGCGCGCCAACCTGGCGGGCGTGCAGCGCTACATCACCAAGCTGGAACGCGAACGCAACGCGCGGCTGGCAGGCTTTTGAATAGCGTGGGCATGCGAGGCCGGGGGCAGGCCACGCAAGCACCGGGGTCAGGGCCCCAACGGAAAAACCGGGCCCTGGACCCCTCATTTATTTTTGGTAGCGATATAATTGCCAGCAGTCCACTATCGATATCAAAAGGAAAAGCCATGTCCGTCCGCCTGCTGTTCGCTACCCTGTCGCTCGCCCTTTGCGCCGGTGCCGCCCACGCGGCCCCCGTGACCACCACGGGCGAACTGGTGAGCAACGGCGGCTTCGAAGCCACCACGGTCAAGAGCGGCAACTGGATCACCTATACCAATGCGGGCGGCGGCTACAGCGGCTGGACGCTGGGCGCCAATGGTATCGAGATCCGCAACGATGCCATCGGCGCCGCCTACCAGGGCAATAATTTCGCCGAGCTGGACACCACCGGCAACAGCTGGATCAGCCAGAGCCTGGCGACCACCAGGGACACGCTGTACACGCTGACCTTCGCCTACTCGCCGCGCTCGAACGTGGGCAGCGACAGCAACGGCATCGGCGTCTACTGGAACGGCACGCTGCTGGAAAACGTCACGGCCAGCGGCCTGGTCGGCGATGGCGCCGGCAACGACTGGACGCTGTACACCTACAACGTGGTGGCGACCGGCAGCAGCAGCGTGCTGAAGTTCGCGGCCGCCGGCAAGTCGGACACCATGGGCGGCGGCATCGACGCCGTCTCGGTCAAGGCGGCCGCGACGGCCGCCGTGCCGGAGCCGGCCAGCGTCGCCCTGCTGGGCCTGGGCGCCGCCGCCCTCGCCTTCAGCCGCCGCCGCAAGCGCGGCTGAACGACATCGCGCAGGGGCGACGCGGCGCGCCCCATCCTCATCGACAGCCGCCGCGGCCGCCGTCCTGCATGCGGATCGCCGCCGCGATCGCCGCCGCCAGCTTGGCCAGCGCGGCGCGGTGGCCGGCCACCAGGGCCTCGTAGCCCGCGCCCACCGGTTCCCGGAACACGCTGCGGCAGACCAGCACAGCGTCGCCGCCCGCCTGGCGCAAGCTCCAGGTGGCGTCGATCAGCGCGTACGCCCCCGGCGCCGACTCGAAACGCTGCACCGTCACGCCGATCCGGTACGGCATCACGCCGACCGGGTACGGCGTGCGGTAGACGTCGATCGCGCCCAGCGACGCGCCCAGGTCCAGCGCCAGCGCGCGTCCGATCTCCTCCGGCAGCGGCCCGGCCCAGCGGTGGTGCTCGAGCAGGTCGACCCGGCCCGGCCCCTCGCTGACGACCAGCTGGCTGCGCCGCACCTGCGCCGGCACCGTCACCGGCAACACCTCGATGTAGCGCGGCGGGGCCGCGCTGGCGGCCGCCACCGCCGCGGCCGCCACCTGGTCGTCGCCGCCGGCGAGCGTATAGAAGCGGTCGGGCGGCGCGCTGGCGCAGCCGGCAAGCAATGCAGCCAGCAACGCGGCCAGGATGACAGGAATGCGTTTCATTGCTTGTCCTTTGCTTTGCCCCGGATCAGCGATTCCGGATGGCGTTCGAGATAATCGGCCAGCTGGTTCAGCGACTCCATCGTGCGCGACACGTCCTGCATCGCCTGGCGCAGGTCGGACTGCAGCGGCGAATCCTGCTGCAGCAGCGCCTCGGCGCTGGCGAAGGTCTTGCGGGCCGAGGCCAGCGTGTCCTTCATCTCGGGCAGCAGTTGCTGGTCGAGGCGCGCGACCAGCCGGTTGGCCTCGACCAGCGTCTTGTTCAGGTTGCGGCCGATGTCGTCGAAGGGCACCTTGTCGAGCTTGCTCGCGATGCTGGAGAGCTGGCTCTGCAGCTCGTCGAGCGAACCCGGCACGGTGGGCAGCAGCAGTTCGTCGCCGCGCGCGGCCAGCTGGGCCCTGGGCGCGTTCGGGAAGAAGTCGAGCGCGATGTACAGCTGGTTGGTCAGCAGGCTGCCGGTGCGCAGCTGGCCGCGCAGGCCGCGCGCCACCATCTGCGCCAGCACGGCGTTGCCGCCGGCCGCGCTGCCGGCCGCGCTGCCGACCGACGCCGCGAACGAAGGACCGAGCCGTTCCGGATACAGGTCGACCGTCACCGGCATGCGGATCGCGCGCCGCGCGCGGTCGAACTCCACGCCCACGCTGCGCACCTCGCCCAGCACGATGCCGCGGAAGTCGACCGCGGCGCCCGGCGCCAGGCCGCGCAGCGACTGGTCGAAGTACAGTACCGTCGCGATGGCCGGCCCGTCGGGCGGGCGCAGCGCGGCGGCGCGGTCGGCGGCCAGGCCGAACACGGTGCCGGCCGGCGCCGGGGCGGCCGGCTTCCTGCCGTTCTCGGATTCGAAGGCGACGCCGCCCGTCACCAGCGCGGCCAGCGACTGCGTGTTCAGCTTGAAGCCGCCGGCGTCGAGGCGCACGTCGACGCCGCTGGCATGCCACCAGCGCGTATTCGCGCCGACGAAGGCGACATAGGGTTCCTCGACGAACACCGACAGGTCGACGCCCTGCCCTTCGCGGTTCAGCTCGGCCGACGCCACCTGGCCGACCCGCACGCGGCGGTAATACACCGGCGAGCCGGGCGCCAGCGACCCCAGGCTGTCGCCGTGCAGGCGGTATTCGCGCCCTTTCAGGCCGGGCGGCACGGCGGGCGGCGTTTCCAGGCCGGTGAACTCGGACTTGCTGTCCGGCGCCGCGCCCGGCGCCGCGCCGATGTAGGCGCCCGACAGCAGGGTATTCAGTCCCGACACGCCGCTGGCGCCGATCTGGGGGCGCACCACCCAGAAGCGGGTGTCGGCGGCCGTGAAGCGCGCCGCTTCCTTGGCCATCTCGATGGTGGCGACGACGCGGTTGCCGTCCGGGCCGAGCTTGACCGTCACCACCTGGCCGATGTCGACGTCCTTGTACTTGACCTTGGTCTTGCCCGCCTCCAGCCCCTCGCCCGTGGCGAAGCTGACGGCGATCGTCGGGCCCTTGTCGACCAGCCAGTTCACCACCTGCACGGTGCCGATGACGGCGGCCAGGATCGGGATCAGCCAGACCAGCGAGGGCAGCCAGCGGCTGGGGCGGTCGACGTCGGGCGGCGGCAGGGGTGGCGCCGGCGGCAGCGCGGCCGGCGGCGCGGCGGGGCCGTCCTGTTCACTCATGTTCTCGTTCTCCATGCGAATCGACGGGGTCCCAGATCAGGCGCGGATCGAACTGCGCCGAGGCGACCATCGTCAGGATCACGACGCAGCCGAAGGCCAGCGCGCCGGGACCCGGGGTAATCGTCGCCAGCGCCTGGAAACGCACCAGGGCGACGGTGAGGGCGACGACGAAGATGTCGAGCATCGACCAGCGGCCGATGAATTCGACGAGGCGGTACAGCCGCGTGCGGCCGGCGGGCGCCCAGCGCGAGCGCCATTGCGCCGTCGCCGCCAGCATGCCCAGCGCCGCCAGCTTGAGCACCGGCACGGCGATGCTGGCGACGAAGATGATGACGGCCAGGCCGCGCGAATCGCCGCGCCAGAACAGCAGCACGCCGCTCATGATGGTGTCGCCCTCGGTGCCGCCGATCGAGGCCGTGTACATGATCGGCAGGATGTTGGCCGGCACGTACAGCAGCGCCGCCGCGGCAAGCAGCGCCCAGGTGCGCTCGATGCTGTGCGGGATGCGTTCGTGCAGCGGCGTCGCGCAGCGGGCGCAGCGCTGGTGCGGGCGCGGGCGCTGCAACGACGTCCGGTTGACCAGGCCGCAGGCGTGGCAGGCCAGCAGTCCGGACGGCGGCCCGGGCGCGGCAGGCACGGGCACCGGCACGGGACGCGCGCCCGGCAGGCGGTCGCCCATGGCCCACAGGGCGCGCGGCTCGAAGCGCAGCGCCATGGCGGCCAGCACCGTCAGCGCGCCGAAGGCGAACATGCCCGGGTGCGGCGTCACCCTGGCCAGGCTGGTCATCTTGATGGTGGTGACCAGCACGCCGATCATGAACACTTCCGTCATCGCCCAGTGGCGCGCGCCCTGCACGGTGCGCAGCAGCATGTTGAAGCCGCGCACGCGCCTGCCGCGCCACAGGCCGGCGGACACGTACAGCAGCGCGCCCAGTTCCAGCGCCGGGAACACGATCGCGAAGAAGAACACCATGGCGGCGATGACCTGCATGCGCTCGTTCCACAGCACGCGGATGGCGCCCAGCAGCGTGGCGCTGGTGCTCAGGCCGGCCATTTCCAGCGAGACGATGGGAAAGCACTGGGCGATCAGGTAGACCAGCATGGCGCCGAGGGTGACGGCGACCATGGTGGCGGGCCGGCGCGCATCGTGCCAGCGGTACAGCTCGCCGCTGCAGCGGGTGCAGCGCGCCCGCTCGCCGCGCGCCAGCGGACGCCAGCGGTGCAGGCGGCCGCAATCGTGGCAGGCGACGAACCCGTCCGTCAAGCGCCCTCCATGGCGATGGCCGGACGGCGGCGGGGATGGCGCGGTGGACGTGGCGGCAAGGAGGCGCTCCGGCGGGTTCGAGGAATGGGCATTGTCATGATGGCTACTGCAACCATGCTAATGCGCACGATTGCGAGACGAATCGTACCAAAGGACAATGCGTGCGTGCGGGCGCCGCGGGCGGCGGTGGCGCGCGCCGGCGTCACACCTGCATGTTCATGATGTCGTGGTAAGCCGACACCAGCTTGTTCCTCACCTGCACGGTGGCCTGGAAGGAAATGCTGGCCTTCTGCATGGCGATCATGGTGTCGGACAGGCTGACCTTGTCGTCGCCGGCGGCGAAGCGCTCGCCCATCTGGTCGGCCTGCACCTGGGTCTTGCTGACGTTTTCCAGCTGCGCCTTGAGCGCGTCCGAGAAGCTGACCCTGGAAGCCGGCTCCGGCCTGGCAACGTTGCCCAGCCCGCCGATGCCGCCGACGCTGCCGGCACCGTCCGCCGCCGACGGCGCGGCCGCCGGCTTGTTCGCCGCCGCCTTCAGTTGCGCCATCATCGCTTCGATACGGCTGCTGTCGATGCCGCCAATGTTCATAGTGCCTCCCGGAAGTCTTGCCGCAGACGTGGACAAGATGCCCACGCGTGCCGTTTCAGGTTCCCAGAATAGCAGTGCAGGTACAATTATTGCCTTCGAGCAGCGCGGTAAACCTGCCCCTATTCCCGGGTTTGAACGTTGCCGCACGGCTTCATAATGGCGTCCATACCCTCATTCCTCCTCGACCATGGCAACCGCAGCGGATCCTACCCTCGACAGCGACATCGATACCGGCACCCCGGAACCGAAACCCAAGTACTGGGAAACCCCGATGGGGAAAAAGGTCGTTGCCGGCGGCGCGGCGGCGCTGGCGCTGGCGCTCGTCGCGGCCATCTGGCTGTGGCAGTCGGCGCCGGAATACCGCGTGCTGTTCTCGAACTACACCGACCGCGACGGCGGCGCGATCACCGCGTCGCTCGACCAGATGGGGGTCAAGTACAAGTTTTCCGACGGCGGCAACGCGATCCTGGTGCCGGCCGAGCAGGTGCCCAGCATCCGCCTGAAGCTGGCCGCCCAGGGCCTGCCGCGCGCCGGCAACGTCGGTTTCGAGCTGCTGGAAAACCAGAAGCTGGGCACCTCGCAGTTCGTCGAGCAGGTCAACTACCAGCGTTCGCTGGAAGGCGAGCTGGCCAATTCGATCCAGGCGCTGGCCGCCGTCGGCTCGGCGCGCGTGCACCTGGCGCTGCCGAAGCCGTCGGTGTTCGTGCGCGACGTCCAGAAGCCGACCGCGTCGGTGCTGCTGAACCTGCAGCCGGGCCGCACGCTGGACCAGGCCCAGGTCAACGCCATCGTGCACCTGGTGGCCTCGTCGGTGGCGGAACTGCCGGCGTCGAACGTCACCGTGGTCGACCAGAACGGCAACCTGCTGTCCGACAGCGCCAACAAGGCCGGCAAGCAGCTCGACGCCAACCAGCTGAAGTACGTCGAGGCGCTGCAGCAGAACATCGCCAAGCAGGTGCAGTCGATCATCGCCCCGCTGGTGGGCCAGAACAATGTACGCGCCGAGGCGACCGCCGAGGTGGACTTCGCCCAGGTCGATACCGCCGCCGAGATGTACAAGCCGAATTCGCCGCCGGAGCCGCAGGCGATCCGCAGCCAGCAGACGTCGGAATCGAGCGGCCCGGGCAGCAGCAACCCGTCGGGCGTGCCGGGCGCGCTGTCGAACCAGCCGCCGGGCGCGGCCACCGCGCCGCTGGACGCCAACGGCCAGCCGGCCGCGGCGCCGGCGCCGAATACCGGCCCGAGCCGCAAGGACGCGACCACCAACTACGAAGTCGACAAGACCGTGCGCTACGAGCAGAAGCCGATGGGCGGCATCAAGCGCCTGACGGTGGGCGTGGTGGTCAACTACCGCCGCAGCGTCGACCCGGCCACCGGCAAGGTCACCATCAAGCCCCTGAGCGCCGCCGAAGTGGCCCAGATCAACGAGCTGGTCAAGCAGGCGATGGGCTACAGCCAGGCGCGCGGCGACACGC
>DAMAFT010000109.1:0-9829 GCA_031995805.1 Massilia sp. | reverse complement strand
TCGGCATGCCGTCGCTGCTGCGCCGGCTCGACGGCCTGGCATTGCTGCTGGCGCCGCCGGCGCGGCCGTTCGCCGCCTGGTTCGACGGCATCGGCTGCGCCACGCTGGGACAATTGCGCCGGTTGCCGCGTCCGGGCCTGCAGCGGCGTTGCGGACGCGACCTGCTCGACCTCGTCGACGCCGCCTATGGCCTGGCGCCCGAGCTGTACGAGTGGATCGTTCCTGCCGAACAGTTCCATGCGCGCCTGGAACTGTTCGGCCGCATCGAGAACGCCGACCTGCTGCTGGAAGGCTGCAAGCGCCTGCTGCTGCAACTGACGGGCTGGCTGTGCGCGCGCCAGCTGGCCGTGGAATGCATCACGCTCAGGCTGGAGCACGAGCGCGGCCGGGCGGCGCGGCCGCCGACTTGCGTCGAGGTGGCGCTGGCCGAGCCCACCTGGCGCGACGAGCACCTGGTGCGGCTGCTCAGGGAACGCCTGGGCAAGCTGGTCCTGGCGGCGCCCGCGATCGGCCTGGCCCTCGAGGTCCTGCAGACGCAGCCGATGGCGCCGCCGAACGCATCGCTGTTCCCCGAGCCGGGCGGCACCGAGGACGACCGCATGCGCATGCTCGAATTGCTGGTGGCGCGACTGGGCGCCGACAACGTGCTGCAGCCGCTGCCGAACGCCGACTACCGTCCCGAACAGGCCAATGCCTGGGTGCCGTTGCAGCACAGGCTGCGCGAGGCCGCGCGCCACGCCGGCCTGCCGCCCGACATGGCGAGCCTGCCGCGTCCCACCTGGCTGCTGGCCAAGCCGCTCGCGCTGCTGGTGCGCGACCACCGGCCGTTCTACGGCTCGCCGCTGCGCATGGCGTCGGCGCCCGAGCGCATCGAGGCCGGCTGGTGGAACGGCCCCGAAACGCGCGATTACTTCATCGCCGAAGGGCAGGACCATACGCTGTACTGGGTGTACCGGGAGCGGCTGGGGGGCGAGGAGGGGGCGCCGCGCTGGTTCCTGCACGGCTTGTTCGGATGAGCCTGATAGTTGCACTCCCGTTCTTGCGCGAGCGCATGGCCGGGTGCTGCTACACTCGCGTTTTCCGACTTCCCGCACGATCGCATCACCATGAAGCACAGTCCAAGCAGCGGCCTCGTCTATTCCACAGAAGGCGGCCGCATGTGCCCCGCATGCCGGCAACCCGTCTCCGGCTGCGCGTGCCAGGCGAATGCCAGGGCGGCCGTCGCCGGCGACGGCGTCGTGCGCGTCTCGCGCCAGACCAAGGGCCGGGGCGGCAAGAGCGTCACGCTGGTCAAGGGCGTCGCGCTCGATCCGGTCGCGCTGGCGGCCCTCGGCAAGCAGTTGCGTACCGCATGCGGATCGGGCGGCACCGTCAAGGATGGCGTGATCGAGGTGCAGGGCGACCACTGCGACCTGGTCATGGACATGCTCGAGAAGCAGGGCCACCGGCCCCGGCGCGCCGGCGGTTGACGGCGCTGTCCGTGTTAGACTGGCATTTCAAGGAGGAAATCATGCTCGCCGACCTGATCCTGAACATCGCCGCTCCGATCGCCGCCAGGCGCTTGCGTTTCATGCGCAAGGCGTTGTGGCTCGTGCCCGTATTCTTCGCCTGCGCCTGGCTGCTTGCCTACGTCCTGAAGTAAGCTCCCGACAGCCGCGCGAAGGCCTGTTGGAACGCAAGACCGGCCGCCTGCAGGCGCGGCGCCCCGACGTCGAAGCTGCAGCGGCGCAGCGCCGGCGCGCCCGCCAGGCCGGCCTCGGCCAGCATGTGCTCGGCACGCAGGGCGCCCAGCATGCCGTCCAGCATGACCATCTGCATGTCGAGTCCCGCATTGTCCGTGTGGCCGGCGTCGAGCACGCTGGGCGCGAACGCCATCGATCCGGCGCCGAAGCGGATCGCTTCGCGCATCGCCACGCGGGTGGCGCGGCGCAGTACCTCGCCGTCCAGCGCCCCCGGGTCGCCCATGCCGATCACCAGCACCGCGCGCGCCGCCAGGCCCGGCGGCGGTGTCGTCGCCAGCAGCGTTTCCATCGGCTGCGCGCGGAACGCGCCCGCGGCGCGCAGGCGCGCCAGGTGACCGCCGAGCGCGTGGTCCAGGGCCAGCAGCCCGCCCGTCATGCCGGCATCGCCCAGTTCGTGCTCGAACATGCAGGCCACGCTCAGGTCGACCCGGGCCTGGGCCGGGCCCCAGGCGGCGACGTCGAAGGCGACGCCGCCGGCGCTGCCGATCGGCAGGCGGGCGGGAACGGCGGGATGGATGGTGTCGGTCATGGCGGCGCTCCTGTTTTCCTTGGTCGATGCATGCTAGCGTGCCTGCCGCGGCGGCGCATCGGCCGAAAGCAGGGCATGCGTGCGTGCGGTAGCATAGCGGACATCGCATTCGCACCAGAACAACCATGCTCACCAAACGCATCGACTTCGAAGGCCCGCACGGGAAGATCTCCGCCAAGCTGGACGCGCCCGACGGTGCGCCGCGCGCCTACGCCATCTTCGCCCACTGCTTCACCTGCAGCAAGGACGTGCTGGCCGCCACCCGCATCGCGCAGGGCCTGGCCGCCCTCGGCGTGGCCACGCTGCGCTTCGACTTCGCCGGCCTCGGCGCCAGCGGCGGCGATTTCGCCGACACCAATTTCTCGTCCAACGTCGACGACCTGGTCACGGCGGCCGACTTCCTGCGCGCGCACTACGCGGCGCCCAAGCTGCTGGTCGGCCACAGCCTGGGCGGCGCCGCGGTGCTGGCGGCGGCGCACCGCGTGCCGGAAGCGAAGGCGGTGGCGACGATCGCCGCGCCCAGCGATCCGCACTACGTCGTCGACAGCCTGCTGTCCGAACACCTCGACACCATCGCCAAACTGGGCGAGGCGCGCGTGCGCCTGGCCGGCCGCAACTTCAACATCCGCCAGCACTTCGTCGACGACGCGACGCAACACCGGATGCACGAACGCATCGCCGGCCTCGGACGCGCGCTGCTGGTCATGCATGCGCCGCAGGACGATACGGTGAGCATGGACAACGCCACCCGCATCTTCGAACTGGCGCAGCATCCGAAGAGCTTCGTCTCGCTGGACGGCATCGACCACCTGGTCACGGGCCGCGAGGACGGCGCCTACGTCGCCGGCATCGTCGCCGCCTGGAGCGCGCGCTACCTCGACGCCTGAAGCGGCGCCTGCGGAGCGAGCCACTCCATGCGCTGCACGCTGATGTGCGGATGGCTGGCCAGCGGTTCCCGTTCGTTGCGGAAGTCGAAGCCTTCGCGCCGGTAGAAGCCGACGGCACGGCCGTTTTCCGGCGCGACGTCGAGCACCACGCCGGCATGGCCGCGCGCGACGGCGCGCGCCTTGACGGCGTCGACCAGGCGCCGCGCCGCGTCCGAGCCGCGCGCCGCCGGCGCCACCCACATCGCGATCAGGTGGTAGCGGCCCGCCTGGTCGACGCCGCCGCCCGCCAGCCCCACCGCTTCGGCGCCATCGAAGGCGAGCCAGAACTCGGGCAGGCCGGTCGCGGCGGCGCGCTGCTTCCAGCGTTCGTCGCCATCGGCGGCCGCCGCCTGGTAGCCGACGCCGAACGCGGTCGGCGCGTCCTGCAGGGCGGCCAGGCGGATGGTCTTCAGGGTGAGCCAGTCGTCTTCCCGGGTAGGGCGGATCAGCATGAACGGCGAGTCCTTGTCGTTGACGGGACGGTCATGCTCCCATGAATGGGCGGCGTCGGCAAGCCGCCCGGCTGTGCGACAATATCGCCCCTTCCAGGAGACACGGCATGATGCAGAACTTCGAACGGCGGCGCGACCGCTTCGACCTTTTCGACCGCATGGAAAGCCCGGCGGTCAACCTGTGCTTCACGCTGGACCTGCCGGCATTCCGGCCCTGGTGCAAGGCGCAGGGACTGGCGCCGTTCCACGTGCTGCTGTGCGCGGTGCTGCGCGCGGTGCTGAAGGTCGAGAACTTCCGCTACCGCGTGTTCGAGGGAGAGGTGATCCGCATCGACGGCCTGGTGCCGTCCTTCACGGTAATGAACCAGCATGGCGACCTGAATTTCGCCATGTTCGACTGGACCGACGACCTGCGCGAATTCGTCGCACGCGGCCAGGCGGCGCGCGACGAGGCGGCCGCCATGGTCGAGCTGAACCAGAAATACCGCACGCTGTCGCCGCGCCGGGCCAAGGAGCAGGTGTTCGTGACCTGCATGCCGTGGCTGGACTTCACCTCGATCCAGCACCCGACGGCGTCGTTGGCCACGCCCGACATCCCGTCGCTGGCCTGGGGGCGCTTGCGCGACGCGCCCGGCGGACGCGTGCAACTGCCGTTCTCGGTGCAGGCGCACCACGGCTTCGTCGACGGTTACCACATCCATCTGCTGGCGCAACAGGTGGCGGCGGAACTGGACGACATCATGCGCTGACGCGCCGGCGTTGCGCCGCTAGTCGCCGCCGCCCCCGCCGCACCCGCCACCGCAGCTGCAGCCGCAACTGCCGCCATCGCTACTGCCGCCGTCGCTGCAGCTTCCACCGTCCGCGGAGGCGAACGAGCCGCAGCCGCCGGAGGAACCGCCGTCGCCGCCATCCGTCTTCTGCGCGCGGCGCTGCTGCTCCTCGAGCAGCGTGCGGTCGATCGCGCCGGCCAGGTAGAGGGCCTGCAGCGTCAGCTCGGGGTGGGGCACCGGCCAACCGATACGGTAGCCTTCGCGGTCGAGCCGCGCGTACGCGATCTCGCCGTCGTGCAGGCGGTAGCCGTGCCCGCGCGGCATGCGCAGCTTCGCGTCCAGCCGGAACAGCGCCGGCAAGTGCTGCCGGTAGCGGCCCGCGCCGTCGAGCGAGCGGCAGGCGGCCAGCGTGTGCAGCAGCGCGCGGGCGCCGAGGCCGTCGCGCTCGACGTGCGGTACCGGCCGGCCGAACTGCGCCCTGCAAAAGCGTTCCAGTCCGGCCGGATCGTGGCGCAGCCAGGCGTGCCAGACCGAATCCGCGGCATCCGACGGCAAGGCGCACGCCTTGCCGCTGTGGCGCACCGCGTCGAAGAAGGCCATCAGGCCCTCGGCCGCGCGGGCGAAAAAAAAGGCATCCGTCGGGATGCCCTCGTATTCCTGCGGCGCGCTGCGGCGCCAGTATGCTTCCAGTCCCGGCGGCAGGTCCGCCAGTTGCCTCGCGTAGCGCGACGTGCGCATGCGCCGCGCCGCGCGCCATGTTCCGATCCATGCTGTGTTCATGTTGCCTCCCTGGTTGTTGTTGTCGGCAGGTTCAGCGTAACGGCGAAATATGACGGTTCGATGACAGGCGTGGCGCGCGCGCGTCGCAGGGGCGGGCGGTTGCCCATGCCCGCACCCTGCACCGGCTTATTTGCGCTTATTTGCGCGCCGAGTAGATGCCGTCCAGGCGATCCCTGGTGCCCGGGATGCGTTCCAGGCGCGGATAGCGCAGGCCGCCGCGGTAGTCGATCGACACGGTGCGCAGCACGTTGCCCTTCTTGACCAGCAGGCGGATCGGCTTGCCGTCCTTGGCTTCCTTGATCGCTTCCTTCAGCAGTTCCGGCTTGTAGACGCGGTCGTTGACGGCCATGATGCTCGCGTTGGCGGCCAGGCCGGCGCGGAAGCCCACGCCGTCCCAGATCACGTTGCGGATGTTGCCGTCGCTGGTAACCGTGAAGCCCAGCGAGTAGCTCAGGTCGGTCGACTTGGCGCGTGCCTCGGCGCCCTTGATCAGCTCCGTCGGCGTGTCGGTGTAGACCAGCTTCCAGCCGGCGCGCGCCAGGCCGTCGAGCGGTGCGCCGGGGCCGTGGCCGTCCAGCTTGGAACGCAGGAAGCCGGCCCAGTCGTAGGGCTGGACCTTGTTCAGCGTGGCGACCACGTCGTCGAAGCTGTAGAAGGCGGGCAGGAAGCTGCCGTCATCGATGCCGTAGAAGGCATGCGCGAAATCGTCCAGCGAGCGCTTGTCGCCGGACAGTTCGCGGATGCGGGTGTCGACGTCCAGCCAGATCAGCTGGCCTTCCGAATAATAGTCCTCGCTGCGCTGCCAGTTGGCCCAGCCGAGCGGGCGGCGTGCGTTCAGGATCGGGTCGTTGACGGTGTCCTGCACGGCGCGCCAGGCGCGGCCGGCGACGCTGTCGTAGCGCGCCGCGGTGGCGGCCAGCGCATCGCGCGCGCCAGCGGCCGACACCAGGCCCGAACGCGCGGCCAGCACGTTGCCCCAGTACTGGGTCTGGCCCTCGTAGACCCACAGCTGCGCGTTCTGCAGCGGGGTGTTGAAGTTGGGGACGTCCTGGCCGTCCGGGCGCCGGAACTTGCCGTTCCACGAGTGCGTGTATTCGTGCGGCAGCAGGTCGCGCCCCGCTTCGCTCTTGGCCCAGTCGGTGAAGTAACCCGGCTTGACGCCGTTCTCGCTGGACTGGTGGTGCTCGCGGCCGATGCCGCCGAATTCGTCGGACAGCGCGAACAGGAAGTCGTAATGGTCGTAGTGGTGCGATCCAAACAGTTTATACGCTTGTTGCACCAGCTTGCGGTGCGGCTCGATCTGCTCCGGCTTGGCTTCCAGGCTTTCCGGCTTGTCGGCGAACACGTTCAGGCGCACCGGTACCTTGGCGCCCGGATCGAGGTCGAAGGTCTTCGCATAGCGGCCGGCGAACAGCGGCGAGTCGATCAGCGTTTCCAGGTCGTGCGGCTTGAAGTGCACCTCGTCGCCGTCGCGCTTGTCGGTCTCGAGCGCGCTGGCGAACTGCCAGCCGGCGGGCAGCTTCAGGTTCGGCTGCACCGTGATGCGGCGCGCCACGTAGCCGGCCGGGTACAGGGTCACCGACGGCCATTGCACGCCGAGGATGTCGTCGGTCATCGTGATCCGGCCCTGGGCCGTGTCGAGCGGCGACAGGTACTGGTACTCGGCTTCGAGCGTCGTCGCACCTTCCGGGACGGTCACGTGGAAGGCGAACACCTGCACCGGGTCGCGCGTCCATTCGACCGGCTTGCCGTTGGCGGTGAACTTCAGGCCGGCCAGCTGGGTGATGGGGCCGTTCGGACCGTGGTTGGCGGGCAGCCATTGCGGATACAGCAGGGTCAGCGGACCCGGCTTGACCGGGATCGACAGGCGCATCTGGAAGATCTGCTGCGACAGGTTGGTCGCGTCGACGTTCAGGACGATGGTGCCGGGATAGGGCTGGTCGACGGGCGCCGGCACGGCGGCATGGGCCGGGAAGGCCAAGGCGAGGGCAAGTGCGACGGTGGAGGCGGAACGTGTGGCGAGCGTCTTGATGCGCTGCGAAGTACGTACGGACATGACGAAAACCTGTTGTGGGGGATACAAACGATCGAGTGTAGCATGCGTCATTGTCGGATAAGTCGCCGAATTTCCGACCTGCAGGATTGCAAATAAAATTTGCACTGATGCCTAAAAATCCGTATTTCGTATGCCTTGAAAACGCCCGGGCGGGACATTAGATTGGTCCCAACGGATGCTCAACATGAGGTCCGGAAACTTATCGCTTGATTTTTTTAAAGGATACTTACCATGCGTACTTTCGACCTGTCCCCCCTGTACCGTTCCGCCATCGGCTTCGACCGCCTGGTCAACATGCTGGAACAGCGCGCCGAATCGGCCCCGAGCTACCCGCCGTACAACATCGAGCTGGTCTCGGAAGACAAATACCGCATCGTGATGGCGCTGGCGGGCTTCACCCGCGACGAGATCGAGATCGTCTCCGAGCGCGACACCCTGCACGTCGCCGGCCGCAAGAAAAAAGACGAACAGCAGCGTACCTTCCTGCACCGCGGCATCGCCTCGCGCGATTTCGAACAGCGCTTCCAGCTGGCCAACCACGTGAAGGTCGTCAGCGCCGGCTTCGACAACGGCATGCTGACCATCGAACTGGCGCGCGAAGTGCCGGAAGCCTTCAAGCCGCGCAAGATCGCGATCGCCGATGCGAACGGCAATACCGACAACGTGCAGGTGCTGGAACAACCGAACCAGCAGGCCGCGTAAGCGCCTGGCCGTAATCGGCGGGTAGGACAAGAGAGGCGCTGCGGCGCCTCTTTTCACGTCCCGCGTCGCGGCGGGGCACGCGTTAAGGCTGCCCTAATTTTCGGGCCTTCCCGGCCCCGGAAAATTAAGGATGATCTAAGGCGGCTGGCGCACACTACTTCCTGCCAAAACCGTATTTGTCCAACCAATTCCAACCTGGGAGCACGTCCATGCAAACCGAAGGTGCCGTCACCGCCATCACCGCAAAACGTCTCACGCTGGCCCTGTGCGCCGCCGGTGTCATCGGCGGAGCGGTTGGCGCGATCGCCGTCAATCACGAAAACGCCACCGCCCAGGCCGCGGCGACTGCGGCCGCGCCCGCCGTCCAGGCCGCGGCGCCCGTCGCCGCCAGGCCGGCGCAGGTGGCGGGCAATCCGTCCGCCGCGGCCCTGCCCGACTTTACCCAGATCGTCTCGCACAACGGCCCGGCCGTCGTGAACATCCAGGTCATCGGCTCGACCAAGGTGTCGCAGCGCCAGATGCCGCAGTTCGACGAGGACGATCCTTTCTATGAGTTCTTCCGCCGCTTCCAGCCGCAGCAGCCGCGCGGCGGCAACGGCGGCCGCGAACTGGTGCGCGGCGCCGGGTCGGGCTTCATCGTCAGCCCGGACGGCGTCATCCTCACCAACGCCCACGTGGTACGCGACGCCGACCAGGTCACCGTCAAGATGCAGGACCGCCGCGAGTACCGCGCCAAGGTCCTGGGTTCGGATCCGAAGACCGACGTCGCCGTGCTCAAGATCGACGCCAAGAACCTGCCGGTGGTCCCGCTGGGGAACACCCGCAACCTGCAGGTCGGCGAGTGGGTGCTGGCGATCGGCTCGCCCTACGGCCTGGAATCGACCGTGACGGCCGGCGTGGTCAGCGCCAAGGGCCGCACCCTGCCGAACGACTCGGTGCCGTTCATCCAGACCGACGTCGCCGTCAACCCCGGCAACTCGGGCGGCCCGCTGTTCAACACGCGCGGCGAGGTGGTCGGCATCAACTCGCAGATCTACAGCCAGACCGGCGGCTACCAGGGCCTGTCGTTCGCGATCCCGATCGACGTCGCGGTGCGCATCAAGGACCAGATCGTCGCCACCGGCAAGGTGCAGCACGCCAAGCTGGGCGTGTCGGTGCAGGACGTGAACCAGGGCTTCGCCGATTCGTTCAAGCTGGAGTCGCCGGACGGCGCGCTGGTCTCGAACGTGGAGCGCGGCAGCGCGGCCGACAAGGCCGGCCTGAAGTCGGGCGACATCATCCGCAAGATCAACGGCCAGCCGGTGGTCGCGTCCGGCGAGCTGACGGGCATCGTCTCCATCGCCAAGCCGGGCGAGAAGGTGACGCTGGACGTCTGGCGCGACGGCAGGATCGTGCAGCTGAACGCCACGCTGGGCAATGCCTCCGACAAGCCGGACCCGGCGGACAACGAGGGCCTGGCGAGCCTCGACGGCGGCGCCAGGCTGGGCCTGGCCCTGCGGCCGCTCGAGCCGATCGAGCGGCGCCAGTCCGGCATCCCGTCCGGCCTCGTGATCAAGGACGCGGGCGGCGCCGCCCTGGCCGCCGGCGTGCAGCCGGGCGACGTGCTGCTGTCGGTGAACGGCAAGACGGTCACGTCGGTGGCCCAGGTGCGCGACATGGTCGGCAAGTCCAGCAAGTCGGTTGCCTTGCTGATCCAGCGCGGGGATGACAAAATCTTCATTCCGGTGCGGATCGGTTAAGGAAGGGTAACGTCTTCCATCCGCATGGTTTCAATGAATCGGGGGATTTGATGCGGCTGCTGCTGGTGGAAGACGATACGATGATCGGCGAAGTGGTGCTTGACCTGTTGCGGGCCGAGCACTACGCCGTCGA
>DAMAFT010000108.1:0-9878 GCA_031995805.1 Massilia sp. | reverse complement strand
CCACCTGTGCGAAATGGCGGCGTCGATGGACAACTTCAGTACCGAAGACAAGCTGATGACCCTGCTGGCCGTGTCCGCCAAGCTGGTGCTCGAAAACATGGTATTGCACGTGCAATTGCTGCGTCGCCATGGCCTGCCGGTCGGCGAGAATGTCGAAGCGCTGCTGAGCCGACTGCGCAGGGGCGATGACGTTTCCTGAGCGCAGCTTTTCCCTTTCGATACGCCATTCTTTCCAGGTTGCGCCCTTTAATTGCCGTGGGGCTACTTCCTTAGGGGCGTTTGCAACACACGGTACAAGTCGTGCGTTTTGCTGGCGAACCCTTCAGGTATGATTGTTAGCTAGAAATTTCGCACAAGATTACCCGGACGCTCCATCGATCGACACCGCACCTACCGGTCCGCGGTGCACAAGCCGATGGGCCGGGCCATAAGCGATCCTTGCATTGCCAAAACCAAAGGGATACCAGATGCCGCGTCACGCCAAGCTCAAACTCACCGCCGCCGTATTGTCCGGCGCTTTCCTGGTCGCGGGCCTGTCCGCCTGCGGCCGCACCCAGACCACCGAATCGCTGCTCGCCGAAGCGCGCCAGTACCAGCAGAAGGGCGACCTGAAGGCGGCCGTGATCCAGCTGAAGAACGCCGTCGAAAAAAGCCCGGACAACGGCGAGGCGCGCCTGGAGCTGGGCAACCTGCAACTGGCCATCGGCGACCTGCCGTCGGCCGAGAAGGAATTCCGCAAGGCGCGCTCGCTCGGCATTCCCGCCGACCGCGTGCTGCCGCAACTGGCCAGGACCATGGCGCAACAGGGCGAATTCAAGGAATTGCTGGAACAGCTGACGCCGGACGCGGCCGCCAAGTCGGCGCCGCTGCTGGCGCTGCGCGGCGACGCACTGCTGGCCACCGGCAAGGCGGACGAGGCCAAACAGGCGTACGAGCAGGCGCTGGCGCTGAATCCGAATGCGGGCGAGGCCCTGCTCGGCATGGCGCGCCATGCAATGTTCTCCCAGGACCGTGACGCCGCCGACCGCTATGTGATGGAAGCGGTCGCCAAGGATCCGAAGAACCCGGACGTGTTCATGACGCGCGGCACGATGCTGCGCCTGGCCGGCAAGAGCGACGAGGCGCTGGCCGCCTTCGACGAAGTCCTGAAGCTCAAGCCGGACCACCGCAGCGCCCACATCGAGAAGGCCTACGTCGAGATCAGCCGCGGCAAGTACGAGCAGGCCCAGAAGGAAATCGAGTCCGCCGAGAAGAATGCGCCGGGCAACCTGCTGGTCACCTATACCCGCGCCCTGAACGATTTCTCGCAGGGTAAATTCGCGGCCGCCCAGGAATCCCTGCAAAAAGTCCTGCGCGTGGCGCCGGATCACCTGCCCAGCGTGCTGCTGGCCGGTGCGTGCGACCTGAACCTGGGCTCGCTCCAGCAGGCCGAGCAGAACCTGCGCAAATACCTGAGCAGCAACCCGAACGACATCTACGCGCGCAAGCTGCTGGCCCAGACCCTGCTCAGGGGTTCGCAGCCGGGCGATGCCGCCGAGGCGCTGGCGCCGGTGCTGAAGGACGCGACGCAGGATCCGCAACTGCTGGCCCTGGCCGGCGAGTCGTACAT
Source organism: Massilia sp. (assembly GCA_031995805.1). Classification (GTDB taxonomy): domain Bacteria; phylum Pseudomonadota; class Gammaproteobacteria; order Burkholderiales; family Burkholderiaceae_D; genus Telluria. Next base: position 8,269 of record DAMAFT010000108.1, on the reverse strand, counting down.
GCAGGTGCGCGACTTCGGCAAGGCCAGTGCCTACCTCGAAAAGGCGGCCGAGCTGGCGCCGAAGGCGGCCGCCGTGCGCACCTCGCTCGGCCTGTCGCGCCTGGCCCAGGGCGACCAGGCGCGCGGCCTGAGCGAACTGCAACTGGCGACCTCGCTGGATCCGAAGTCGGCCCAGGCCACGATGGCCCTGGTGCAGACCGAGATGAACCTGAAGCACTACGACAAGGCGCTGGCCGCCGTCCAGTCGCTGGAAAAGGCGCAGCCCGACAATCCGCAGGTGCAGAACCTCAAGGGCGCCGTCTACATGATCAAGGGCGACGCCGCCGCGGCCCGCGCCGCCTTCGAGAAGGCAGTGGCGCTGAAGCCGGACTTCTTCCCGGCCGTGACCAACCTGGCGCGCCTGGACATCCAGGACAAGAAGCCCGACGCCGCCAAGCAGCGCTTCGAGAAGCTGCTGGCAAAGGACAAGAACAACTACGGCGCCATGGCCGCGCTGGGCGACCTGGCGATGGTCCAGCAGCGCACCGACGAAGCGACCTCGTGGTATGAAAAGGCCAGCGCCGCCAATCCGGACGCGGTGGTGCCGGCCCTGAAGCTGGGCGTGCACTACCTGCGCATCGAGCAGCCGCAGAAGGCGCTGGCGCTGGCACGCAAGTTCCAGACCGCCAACCCGACCAACGCCGACGTGCTCGAGCTGCTCGGCCAGGCCCAGGTGGCGACCAAGGATACGGCCGGCGCACTGGAAACCTACAGCAAGCTGGCCAACGTGCTGCCGAAATCGGCCCAGCCGCAGATGCGCCTGGCCGGCGTGCGCATGCTCCAGAAAAACGATGCCGCCGCCGCCGAAGACCTGCGCCGCGCCGTCGAGCTGCAGCCGGACTTCATCCCGGCGCGCCTGGCCCAGATCGAGCTGGCGGTGCGCAGCAACCGTCCGGACGAGGCGCTGGACACCGCGCGCCAGATCCAGAAACTGGATGCCAAGGCGCCCGTCGGCTACGCCGTCGAAGGCGACCTCCTGATGATGCAGAACAAGCCGGCCCCGGCGCTGGCCGCCTACGAGAAGGCGCTGGCGATCGGCAAGTCGCCGGAACTGATGCTCAAGACGCTGCAGGCCATGAAGCAGGCCGGCAAGGACAAGGAAGCCCAGGCGCGCGCCGCCCAGTGGCTGAAGGAAAAACCGGACAATGTTGCCATCGCCATGTTCCTGGCCGAGGGTAGCCTGGCGCGCAAGGACTACAAGACGGCCATCGCCCAGTTGCAGGACGTGCTCAAGCGCGGCCCCAACAATGCGGTGGCGCTGAACAACCTGGCCTGGGCTTACCAGCAGGAAAAAGATCCGCGCGCCCTGGAAACCGCCGAACAGGCGTACAAGCTGGCCGGCGAGAACGCGGGCGTGCTCGACACGCTCGGCTGGCTACTGGTCGAGCAGGGCAATACCGCGCGCGGGCTGCCGCTGCTGCAGAAGGCGAGCGGCCTGGCGCCGAACGCCGCCGAGATCCGCTACCACCTCGCCGTCGGCCTGCACAAGTCGGGCGACAAGCCGGGAGCTCGCAAGGAACTCGACAAGCTGCTGGCCCAGAATGCGCAATTCCCTCAAATCGAAGAGGCGCGCGCATTGCTAAAGACAATGTAAGGGGTTAATATATTATTATTATAAAAATTTTAATGCCGGCACCGTTCCGCATCCCGCGGCAACGGACCGGCAGCAGCGGTGTCCGCCCGTCGACGCGGACCGCATGACGGATTGGGGGTGCCTGCGATGACGACTTTCGAAGATTTCAATAATCCAGAGGGTGAATCGGACGCATCCCTATCGGACGCTCATGTTTTCAATGAACGCGATAATATGGCGCCCTCGCAATTTGAGGATGTTATCGTGAACCACGATTCGTACGGAATCCGGCTTACCGATACCGCGGACGGTCGTAACTCGGCCAGCATGCTGATCAACAAGATGTATGCATGGCGCGGATATGCCGGCACGCATCAATTTACGGACGACCCCAACCGCATCACCCTCACGGCGACCGACAAGGGCGACGTCGTCGGCACCCTGACCATCGGCATCGATTCGCCGATCGGCCTGATGGCCGACCAGATCTTCAAGGAAGAACTGGATGCGCACCGCAATGCCGGCGCGCGCCTGTGCGAATTCACCAAGCTCGCCTTCGATCCGTCGGTGCGCTCGAAAACCTCGCTGGCCAACCTGTTCCACCTGGCCGTCATCTATGCGCGCGACATCCACCATTGCACGGACATCGTCATCGAGATCAATCCGCGCCACCGCCGTTTCTACGAGCGCATGCTGGGCTTTCGCCAGGAAGGGGAACTCAAGACCAATCCCCGCGTCGATGCGCCGGCCTACCTGCTGCGCGTGAATCTCGACTATGTGACGGAACAGATCCGCAAGTTCGGCGGCACCTTCAGCGCCGATCCCGACGCCACCGTCGCCGACAAGTCGTTCTATCCGTATTTCTTTTCGCCGCGCGAGGAGCGCGGCATCATCAATCGCCTGCTGCGCATGGACGAGCATCACGCCTAGGCTGCGCCGCGCAGTAAGCCGGCCGCGGCATCCCGACAACCATTTCCGCGACACCGATGAGCAATCCGTTCCACTATGAACAAGCGTTCTCGCGCAATATCGGCTGGGTGACACCGGCCGAGCAAGCCATCCTGCGCGGCAAGCGCATCGCGATCGCCGGCGGCGGCGGCGTCGGCGGCGTGCACCTGCTGACACTGGCGCGCCTGGGCGTGGCCAGGTTCCACATCGCCGATTTCGATACCTTCGACATCGTCAATTTCAACCGCCAGGTGGGCGCGATGATGTCCACCGTGGGCCAGCCGAAGGCCGAGGTGCTGGCGTGCATGGCGCGCGACATCAATCCCGAGATCGACATCAAGATCTTTTCCGAAGGGGTCAACAAGGGCAACCTGAAGGCATTCCTGGACGGCGTCGACCTGTACGTCGACGCGCTCGATTTCTTCGCCTTCGACGCGCGCCAGCAGACCTTCGCCGCCTGCGCCGAGTACGGCATCCCGGCCACGACGGCCGCGCCGCTGGGCATGGGCGCGGCGCTGCTGAATTTCCTGCCGGGGCAGATGACGTTCGAGGAATACTTCCGCTGGGGCGACCTGCCCGAGCTGGACAAGGCGATCCGTTTCGTGGTCGGCCTGGCGCCGGCCGGCCTGCATCGGCCCTACCTGGTGGTGCAGGAAGCGGTGAATTTCGCCGAGCGGCGCGGCCCGTCGACCTTCATGGCCTGCCAGCTGTGCGCCGGCATCGTCGCCACCGAGGCGCTGAAGATCCTGCTGGGGCGCGGCAAGGTGCTGGCGGCGCCGCACGGCGCGCAGTTCGACGCCTACCGCAACAAGCTGGCGCGCACCTGGCGTCCCGGCGGCAACGGCAATCCGCTGCACCGCCTGATCATCGCGATCGCCAAGCGCCAGATGACGCGCGAACTGGCCGGCAAGGCGGCGCGAGCATGAGCGCCCCGATCCCCGAGGGGATGCACCGCATCCTCGACCTCGCGCGCTGGGCGCCGAGCGGCGACAACACCCAATGCTGGCGCTTCGAGGTGCTGGCGCCCGACCTGCTGCGCGTGCACGCCTTCGACACCCGCGCCGACACCGTCTACGACCTGGACGGCCACCCGAGCCAGATCTCGATGGGCGCGCTGCTGGAAACCATCGCCGTCGCGGCCAGCGCCCAGGGCCTGCGCGCCGACACGACGCGCCTGACGATCGTGCCGGGCACCACCGACAAGCCGGTCCCCATCGAGGCGCCGCTGTTCGACGTGCGCTTCGTGCCCGATCCGGCCATCCACCCAAGCCCCCTGCTCGACGCCGTCAAGGCGCGCACCGTGCAGCGCCGCGCGATGAGCACGCGGCCATTGACGGCCGACGAGAAACGCGCGCTCGAAGCGGCCGCCGGTCCCGGCTACGGCGTGACCTGGATCGAGGGCTTCGGCCCGAAATTCAAGGTCGCGCGCCTGATGTTCGACAATGCCAAGCTGCGCCTGACGATGCCGGAGGCGTTCGAAGTGCACCGCCGCATCATCGACTGGAACGCCACGCGCAGCCCGGACAAGGTGCCGGACCAGGCGCTCGGCGTCGACAATACCACGCTCAAGCTCATGAAATGGGCGATGGTCAGCTGGAAGCGCATGTCGACCATGAATACCCTGCTGGGCACCTGGGCGCCGCGCCTGCAGATGGACCTGCGGCCCGGCATCGCCTGCGCCGCCCATTTCGTGCTCAAGGCCAGGCACGTGCCGCAGGGCATCGACGACTACGTCGAGGCCGGGCGCGCGGTGCAGCGCTTCTGGCTGACGCTCACGCGGCTGGGCCTGTTCATGCAGCCGGAAATGACGCCGCTGATCTTTTCCAAGTACGTACGCGAAGGGCGGATGGATTTCACGCGCACGGCGAAGCTGCACAAGCCGGCCGAGCGCCTGCAGCAGGCGGCGGCGGCCCTGATCTTCGACGACGACCTGTTCCCCGTCTACATGGGCCGCCTCGGCGCCGGCCCGGCCCCCGCAGCGCGTTCCGAGCGCCTGCCCGTCGAGCGGCTACTCAAGTGAGGCATGCCGGCCAGGCGCCGGCACGCCTCGGGAAATCTTGTTTCTCCTCATATTTATTCATTGCGAATGATTAACTAAGTGTGACAACGCACTGTCGGATTAGCTTACATTGAGTCACAAAGATATAATTTCTATAACATAACTCTCTTTAAAATCAATAGCTTGGAGTATGTGGCACAGAATCTGCTAAAGAAAAGATGTAGAAAGATTTAGCGTTCTTCACCGATCACACGAGGAGATTTACATGAAAGCAGTATTCAAGACCCTGGCTGGTATCGCTCTCTCCGCAGCTGCCATGTCGTCCGCGAGCGCCGACGTGCTGAAGAATTTCAGCATCAACCTGCCGTCCGGTCCTACTGTCCAGGCAATCAACTATCTGGACTTCAGCGGCAAGAGCTATGTCACCAACCAGATTACCGAAGGCAACCCGAACTTCACGTTCACCGATAACGGTATCTTCAAGATCACCGCGCGCAATGGCGGTACCGGCCTTGGCATCGGCAACGGCCAGCTGACCGCCAACTACACCGGCGGCACCGGCACCGGTACCCTGGGCGGCGGCATCACCTTCAATGCCGGCGGCATGCTGGACATCTATTACAACCCGGTCGAAATCTTCGACGTCGAGGGCGCGACGGTCGCAAACCGCAACGGCGCGACCGCCGGCATCAAGATCGCTTCGTTCACCCAGCTGGCCGGCGGCGGCGGCGCGATCAACGCGGACGGCACCCCGGCCTCGAACGGCGACCTGACCCTGCTGTTCCAGGCATCGTATTTCATGGACGGCGTCTGGCTGGACGCGCAAGGTAAAGACCTGATGGAAGGCCTGACCATCGGCTTCGTGACGTCGAACGCCTCGCAGGACATCTCGGACGTGAACGCCATCTACCGCGAAGCGCTGAGCGGCTCGGCCGACACCGTCAACAATGCGCCGAACCAGTTCTTCGTCAAGAATGGCGGCCAACTGGTCCTGCAGGCCAACGAAGTCCCGGAACCGGGTACCCTGGCCGTGTTCGGCCTGGGCCTGGCCGGCCTGGCAGCGCTGCGCCGCCGCAAGGCTTGAGCGTCGCGGGCATGAAAAAAACCGGCTCCGGCCGGTTTTTTTTCGTCCGTTGCCGGCGCCTCAGCCCTGGTCGCCCGGTCCGGCGCCCTTGTGCAGGTGCCGGTTGAGCTGGTCGATCAGTTCCGAGGCGGCGTTCACGATCTGGCCCGACTCGAAGCCGGCCCTGGTCATCTCGCGGAAGAACGAGCGCGCCAGGATGCGGGCCACGTCCTCCGGGTTGCGGTAGGCGGTGCGCACCGACTCGCCCACCTTCTGCTGGGCTTCCTGCAGCAGGGCCAGCTGGGCGAAGCGCGAATCGAGCACGCGCTGCAACTGCTGCACCTGGATCGACTTGCCGATCCATAGCGCCGCCACCTCGATCAGGCGCAATGCCGTCTCGTCGAACGGCGCCTGTCCCATGCCGCCAGCGACATTCACCACGCCGGCGATGCGGCCGTCGATGCGGATCGGCGCGCAGATCAGGCTGCCGCCCGCGGCGCCGTCGCGGCGCGCCAGCCCGGCGTAGCCGGACGCGGCGATGTCGGCGACCAGCAGCGCCTCGCCGCTGGCCAGCACGCGCCCGGCGATGCCCTCCCCGCGCGCCACCGACGCCGCATTGGCCTCCTCCGGCAGCGCGCCGTGGCGCGCGTACACGCTCATGCGCATGTCCGGGCCGGCGCCGCCATTGAGCAGCATGATCGAGCAGCTGGCCGCCCCGGCCAGCGTCGCCGCCATGGCGGCCTGTCGTTCCAGGCTTTCCTCCAGGGTGCCGGACGCCAGGAAATGCTGCAGGTCCTGCAGCCGCACCAGCGGATCGCGCGCCTCGTTCATTCGATGTCACCTCGATCGGATTGCATTATTTTTAACATCCCATGCCAATGGTAGGCGATTCCGGACGCCGCGGGCGCGCCGCTCGGGGCGCCGCTCAGGGTGCGGCCTCGGTCTGCGGCGACACGAAGGCTTTATGCAACAGGTGGCGCGCCAGCAGCAGCGGCGGCATGCGCAGCCAGGTGCCGCGCAGGTACAGCAGGAAGCGCGCGCTGCCGGCAAAGGCGTCCGCGCAGCTGGCGTGCGGCGGCAGCAGCGCGCGTCCGAACAGGCGGTCCATCAGCCACAGCAGCGCGGCCGGCGGCGCCTGCGCCGCGACGGCATCCAGGACCGGCTGCGGCACGGCCGTGCCCAGCAGGCGCCGGCAGTAGCGCAGCGCGTAGAACAGCGGCCGGCCGAGCTGCAACTGGCGCGCGCGCGGCGCCAGCGCGTCCCAGAAGCCGGGGGTGGCGCCGAACTCGCCCAGCAGCAGGTGCAGGTCGAACAGGTCGCGCAAGCCCTTGTCGAGCTCGCTTTCGAAGAACAGGTGGGTGGCGCTGTGCAGCACCATGTCGACGGGCGCCAGCACGGCCAGGCCGGACGCGCCGGGCAGCGGGCGCGCGGCCGCCAGCAGCAGCGCCGGATCGGGACGCACGGGCGCCGTCTCCGGCAGGATCGCGTGGTGCACGTCGATGCCGGTGCGGCGGCGCTGGTGCTGCATCGGCGGCAGCTCGTGCATCCACTCGCGGTAATAGCGCTGGTCGTAGGGATCGTGGTGGGTGGTGGACCAGCCGTGCAGCATCAGCGCCGATTCGACGTCGTCCAGGCGCGCCTTCGGCACCAGGATGTCGACGTCGGAATACAGCCGCCCTTCTCCCGCGCGCACGCCCGCCATGGTGTAGGCGGCGCCCTTGAGCAGCAGCACCGGCAGGCCGGTGGGGCGCAGCGCCGCGGCGATGTTCTCGACCTCGAAGCGCACGGCCTGGCGCTGGCGCCGGTCCTGCGCGCGCGCCCACTCGAGATGGGTGCGCGCCTGCGCCGGCACGCGCTCCAGCAGCTCCTGCTCCTCGACCAGCACCAGCAGGCTGGCCGTCAGGTTGACGCTGGCGCATTGGCGCAGCAGCAGGTCCCAGTCGGCCAGCGCCAGGGCGGCCAGCCGGGACGGGTCGCGCAGCACGCGCAGCAGGAGCGGCGGCCCGGGCGGCGTGCGCATCATGCGGCCGACGCCGCCAGCACGTCGAACGTGGCGATGGCCTCGTCCAGGTCGCTGTAGCGGAACTCGAAGCAGTCGCTGCGCCCGACCGCGTCGGCCAGCGTGCGAAAACCGGCCGCGCCCAGGTGGCTGTAGTTGAACGCATTCTCGGCCACCCGCATGAAGGCGCGCGCGCGCGCCAGCGGCACCAGCGCGGTGGAGACGCCCGCCGCGTACTGCGGGAACACGATCCAGGCCGGCTGCGCCGCGCACCGGGCCTGCGCGACGCTGTCCGGCGGCGCCTTCAGGTGCGCCACCGTGCCCTTCGAGGTGTCGCTGACCGGACGGCTGAGCACCGGCTCGTGCGCGAAGGCGCGGATCACGTCGATCGAGCGGTTCTTCAGGCTGACCGGGCGCGGCACCGGCACCAGCAGGCCGTCCTCCGGGCGCAGCAGGGCCAGCTCGTCGGACAGCAGGCGCCAGCCGCGGCTGACCAGGGCCGCGCACAGCGTGCTCTTGCCCGAACCGGGCGGCGCCGGCAGGATCGCCGCCCGGCCGCCGCGCGCGACGACGGCCGCGTGCACGATCAGCCAGCCATGGGCGCGGGTCGAGATGCACCAGTTCAGCGCCCATTCGAGCATCGGAAAC
>DAMAFT010000107.1:0-9889 GCA_031995805.1 Massilia sp. | reverse complement strand
GGGCTGAGCAACTGCAGCACGGAGAAGAACGTGGAATCCTCGCGCCGCGAGGTGCGGTAGGCGCCGGCCACCAGCTGCGCATGCGCGCCGGCGGTGGCGTCGTCGAGCGCCGGCAGCGGCGCGCGCGTATCGGGCAGGTAGCGGTCGGCGAAGGCGTGCATCAGGCGGTCGCGCAGCCACTTGCCCTGGTCGTCGCGGCCCGGCGAGTTGACCGAGACGTACACGCCGATGCCATCGTCCGGCAGCAGCATCAGGTCGGAGTGGAACAGGATCGTGTCGCCGGCGTGGCCGACGGCGCGGTGGCCGTTGATGTCCTGCTGGTAGAAGCCCAGGCCGATGCCGTTCAGGCCGGGCAAGCCGCGCGTGATCGTCGTGTGCATCATGCGCACGGTTTCCGGCTTGAGGATGCGCGCGCCGTCCAGTTCTCCCTGTCCGAGGTAGGCCAGCATGAAGCGCGCCATGTCGGCGCCGGTCGAGGACAGGCTGCCGGCGGGGGCCAGGCTGACGATCTCGAAGCCCTTGGGGCCCTCCTCCACGCTGGTATAGCCCTGCGACATGTCGCCCTGCATGGCGGCCGGCAGCGGCTGGCGGAAGGTGGAATGGCCCATCCCCAGCGGCGCGAAGATGTGCTGCTCGATGTAGTCGTCGAAGGGCTGCTTCGCGACGCGCTCGACGATGTAGCCGGCCAGCGCCGTCGCCCAGTTCGAATAACCCTGCATGGCGCCCGGGTCGTACAGGTAGGGCGGGATGTAGTTCTTCAGCACGCGGCCGTTGTCGGGCGTGGGCGCGCCGAAGGTGATGAGATCGCGCGCCGTCTCTTCCAGGCCGCTGGTATGCGTCATCGCGTGGCGCAGCGTCATGGCCTTGCCGTTGCGCGACGGGACCTGGAAGTCGAGGTAGCGGTTGACGTCGGCGTCCAGGTCCAGCTTGCCCTGCTCGACCAGCTGCATCACCGCCGTCCAGGTGAACAGCTTGGAGATGGAGCCGGGCCGGAACAGCGTGCGGCCCGGGTCGACCGGGACCGACTTGTCCCAATCGGCCAGGCCGTAGCCCTTCTGCACCAGCGACTGGCCGTCCTTGACCAGCACGACCACGGCGCCCGGCACGTGCGCGCTGCGCAGGGCGCTGGGCATCAGGCCGTCGAGCCAGGCCTCGGCATCGGCCGCGGTGAGCGCCGCCGCGCCGCGCGCGGGGGTGACGGGCGTGGGCGCCGCGGCCGGGGCCGGGGCCGCCGGGAGCGCCGCAGCGGGTGCCGCGACCGGGCCCTGCGTCGGCGCCTGCGCCCTGCCCGGCTGGGCGACGGCGGCGCACAGCAGCAGCGTCGCGGCGGTCCAGGCGCGGATCGACGGGGCGCGCATCAGAACGCCCTCGCCACGCTGACGCCGACGGTGCGCGGCTGCACCGGCGTCACCCGCAGCGCGCCGCCGAAGGCCGTCTGCGCCGTGTCGGCGCCGGTCAGCGCGCGCTTGTCGCCGATATTGCGCACGAAGGCGCCGAGCTGCCAGGCGTCGATGTCGATGCCGGCCTGCAGGTCGAGCAGCGTGTACCCGCCCATGCTGAAGTTCGGCACCGACGTGGTGGGCGAATCGAAGCCGGCGTTGCGCTGGCCAACGTGGCGCACGGTCACGCCGGCATAGGCGGGATGGCCGGCCAGGTCGGCCTCGTAGCGCGCGCCCACGGTCGAGGACAGCTTCGCCGTGTTCGGCAGGCGCGCGCCGGACGGGCCCAGGGCGGGCGCGTCCTCCTTCAACTTGGCGTCGGTCCAGGCCAGGCTGCCGTCCATGCTCCAGTGGTCGTCCAGCTTGTAGCGCAGCGCCAGTTCCAGGCCCTTCGATTCGGCCTTGCCGGCATTGCCGGTCAGCGTGGTGGCGCCGATGGCGATCGGCTGCTGCAGCTTGTCCCAGCGGATGTCGAACAGCGCGAGTTCGAGGAACAGGCGGCGGTCCAGCAGGTCGGCCTTGTAGCCGAGTTCGTAGCTCCACAGCGTGTCCGACTCGAACGCCAGCGGCGCGCCCGGCACCACCTGGCCGTTCTGGTCGATCGCCGGCGGATTCGGCCCGCCGGGCCGGTAGCCGCTGGCGGCGCGGAAGTACACGCTGCTGGTCTTGTCGATCGAGTAGCGCCCGGTGGCGAGGTAGGTCTTCGCGTCGTCCTTGGCCGGCGCCTCGAAGTCGGCCACGCCGTTGGTCGCGGTGCCGTACACCTGCTTGTTGCGCGCCACGCGGGCGCCGACCGTGAACGACCAGGCTGGCGCCGGGTTCCAGGTGACGTCGCCGTACACCGCGTTCTCGGTATAGCGCGAAGGCTGGTCGCTGGTCACCAGGGTCAGCTCGGCCCCGCCGCCCGCCGGCTGGCCCCACAGGCGCTGGTTGCGGCTGCCGGTTTCCTTGTTGTGGAAGTAGCCGAGGAGCCATTCGACGACACCGCGCGAGGACGTCAGGCGCACTTCGCCGGTCTTCTTGTTCAGCTTGGTGTCGTTGTCCAGCCGGACCAGGTCGAAGTCCGGCGAACCGAAGATTTCCATCGCATCGAGCGCGGTGTTCGCCTTGAAGCGCTGGGCCGAGCCGATCACGTTCAGGCGCGCCCAGCCGAGGTCGTACTCGACGTCGGCCGACACGACGCCGGTCGTGATCTTGTAGGGTTCCGGCGTGTACAGCTTGTGCGTCAGGTCGCCGTACAGCGGGCGGCCGGTGGCCGTGTCGTACTGCAGCTGGCTGGTGCCGTCGCGCTCGATCTCCTGCTGGGTGGCGGTCAGGCGCACGCGCAACTGCTTGCTCGGGTCGAACAGCACCGAGACGCGCGCGCCGCGGGTGTCGCCCTCGTTGACGTGGTCGCCCGGCGCGCGGCCGACGGCCTTCATGTAGCCGCCATCGTGCTCGTTGAAGGCGGCCACGCGCAGCGCCGCCGTGCCTTCGCTCAGCGGTACGTTGACCACGGCGTTCTCGACGTGGCCCAGGGTGCCGTTGCGGGTGCCGCGCAGCGCCACGCCGGCCTTGCCCGAGAAGCCGCTGGAATCGGGATCGTTGGTCACGTACTTGAGCAGGCCCCCCATCGCGCCGGCGCCGTACAGCGTGCCCTGCGGGCCGCGCAGCAGTTCGATGTGGTGCAGGTCGAGCAGCGCCATGTCGAGCGCCGCCACGGCCTCGCCGACGAAACTGGTGCTGGAACCGAAGGCCACGTCGTCGATGTAGGTGCCGACCGTGGGCGTGGTGGCGGTGCCCACCGAGACGCCGCGGATGCTCACCTGGCCACGTCCCGGTCCGCCGTCGGACGACACGCTCACGCCCGGCAGCGTGCCGACGTAGTCGTCGAGCGAGGCGGCGCCGGTGCTTTCCAGCTTGTCGGCGGCCAGCGTCTCGACGCGCAGCGGCACGTCGCGCAGCGGTTCGCGGCGGCGGGTGGCGGTCACCGTGACCACTTCGGTGCGGGTGCCGGCGGGCACGACGCCGGCGGCCGGCGCCGCCTGGGCGACCTGCTGCGCCGCGTCCGGCTGGTCCGCTGCGTTCGCCTCGTTCGCCGCGTGCGCCTGGACTGCCTGCGCGCCGGCCAGCGCGACGATCGCGGCGGCAGCCAGGGCGATGGCGCGGGGACGCGGCATCCGGTGCACGCATGCCCCTCGGGGCGCGGGGTCGTTTGCCTGGATATTCGACAGCTGCTTGACGCTTCGTGACATGGATACACTCCTGTAGGGGAACGGCGGACCAGAACGTTTTCCAAATACTACGTTGTTTCACTAAAATTAATCAAACAGAAAAATAAGACCTTTATTTTCTTTTTTCGAAAATTTTGGCAGAAAATTTCAAAATGAAGATTGATGAGCGGAAATTGCTGCGCTGCGATTGGGCACGGCGGCACAAGGCTGGTGCATGCGCGCGGCGCATGCGTCCGGCGCCGGAAATGTATTGATACGAGGAAGAAGCGGACATTGGGGGGTGCGCCGCATGCGGCGGATGCACCAAGGAAAGGCGGCGGGCACCGTTGCGGTCCGCGTCTGCGCGGCACTGGCGCTGCAGCGCAAAAACGGCGGCGCCTCAGGTGACGCAGCGGCCGCGTGTGTCGATTGCACAACGAAAAAAGCCCGCTTCTTGCGAAGCGGGCTTTTCGGTGCTGCAAATCCGGTGCAGCGAATTCTGGCTCCCCGACCTGGACTCGAACCAGGGACCTGCGGATTAACAGTCCGTCGCTCTACCGACTGAGCTATCAGGGAAAAGAGGCCGCATTATAACGGCAGCTTGCCGGTTTGACTAGGGCATCAGCAAGGCGTGCTGCGCCCCCGTATGGAAATCGCGCCAGACGCGGTTGATGGCGCTGTCCTCGCGCGCCGCCCGCAGGCCGCAGTACGGGTACAGCGTGTCCACCGCGTGGCGCGCCGCGCCCACCCAGGCCATGGCCAGCGCCTGCAGCTCGGCAGCCTGCGCATCGTCCACCCGCGCGCCCGCCGCCACCCGTTCCCAGGTCGCGTCGAGCAGCGCGTAGACCCGGCCGCGCGCGGCATCCAGCGCGGCGCCGGCGTCTTCCAGCGCCGCGCGCACGCCCGGCACCTCACTCAGTGCCTCGCCATTGCCGAAACGGTGGCGCCGCTGCGCGATCGCGGCGCGCGCCAGGTCGACGAAATGCGCGCCCATGCCGGCGACATTGGCGGCCAGCGTGACGAAGGCGAAGGCCATGAAGGGGAAGCGGTACAGCGGGCCCGGCGCGCGGGCGGCGTCCGGGTCGATGGCGAAGCCGTGGCGCGCGTGCACCCGGCGGTGCGCGATCCTGTAGGCATGCGAGGCGGTCGCGCGCAGGCCCAGCGTGCGCCAGTTGGGCACGATCTCGACCAGTTCGGCCGGCACCACGAAGGCCTGGATGCGCGGCTGGCCAAGCGCGTCCAGCAGCGGCTCGCCGTCGGCGCGCAGCAGCGCGTTGAACGTAAAATGGGTGGCCATCGGCGCGCCGCTGGCATAGTCCCACTGGCCGTCGATGCGCCAGCCGTCGCCGTCGCGCTCGGCCACGCCGGTCGGGGCGCCGCTGCCGGCCAGGCACGCGCGCGGCGTCGCCAGGATCTCCCGCGCCAGCGCCGGATCGAGGAAGCCGGTGAACCAGCCGGCGCCGGCGCACAGCGTGACCGTCCAGCCCATGCTGCCGTCCACGCGCGCGATCGCCTCTTCCAGGCGCACGACCTGCGGCAGCGGCAGTTCCTGCCCGCCGAGCGCGCGCGGCGCCAGCATGCGCAGCCAGCCGCGCCGGTGGACCAGGGCCTGCTGGACCGGGTGCAGCCAGCGCGCCTCGTCGGCACAGGCGGCGTGGCGGGCGATGCGGTCGATATCGCGGCGGGACAGGCTGGACGTCACGTTGGGGCTCCGGAAACGAAAAAGGCCGCGTTCACACGCGGCCTTTTGATATTCTGGCTCCCCGACCTGGACTCGAACCAGGGACCTGCGGATTAACAGTCCGTCGCTCTACCGACTGAGCTATCAGGGAATCGAGGCAATATTATAGCAGGAAATCCGGCAATGCCAATAGCATCCTGCCATGGTGCGGGGCGCGGTGCGGTTTGCTATAGTCGCCCCTATTTCCCAACCACCCATTCCCTCCAATGACCACGCCACGCACCCTGGGCACGCCCCTCTCCCCTTCCGCCACCAAGGTCATGCTGCTCGGCTCCGGCGAGCTCGGCAAGGAAGTCATCATCTCGCTGCAGCGCCTGGGCGTCGAGGTGATCGCCGTCGACCGCTATCCCGACGCGCCGGGCCACCAGGTCGCGCACCGCGCCCACGTGATCGACATGACCGACGGCGCGGCGCTGGCCGCGCTGATCGAGCAGGAACGGCCCGACCTGATCGTGCCGGAGATCGAGGCGATCGCCACGCCCACGCTGGCCGAGCTGGAAGCGGCCGGCAAGATCGCCTGCATCCCGACCGCGCGCGCGGCGCTCCTGACCATGAACCGCGAAGGCATCCGCCGCCTGGCCGCCGAGGAACTGGGCCTGGCCACCTCGCCCTACCGCTTCGCCTCCAGCCTCGATGAGCTGAAGGCGGCCTGCGCCGAGATCGGCTTCCCGAACATCGTCAAGCCGGTGATGTCCTCGTCGGGCAAGGGCCAGTCCAGGCTGGACGGCGCCGCCGACGTCGAAGCCGCCTGGAACTACGCCGCCGCGGGCGGGCGCGTGGATGCCGGCCGCGTGATCGTCGAAGGCTTCATCGACTTCGAGTACGAGATCACGCTGCTGACCGTGCGCGCCGTCGGCGCGGGCGGCGCCGTCGAGACGCAGTTCTGCGAGCCGATCGGCCACAAGCAGGTGCACGGCGACTACGTCGAATCGTGGCAGCCGCAGCCCATGACGCCGGGCGCGCTGGCCAACGCGCGCCACATCGCCGAGCAGGTCACGGCCAACCTGGGCGGCCAGGGCGTGTTCGGCGTGGAGCTGTTCGTCAAGGGCGACATGGTGTGGTTCTCGGAGGTCAGCCCGCGGCCGCACGATACCGGCATGGTGACGATGGCCACCCAGGCCCAGAGCGAATTCGAGCTGCACGCCAAGGCCATCCTCGGCCTGCCGGTGAACGTGGCGCTGCGCGCGCCGGGCGCCTCGGCCGTGATCTACGGCCAGCTGGAGGAAGCCGGCATCGCCTTCGAGGGCGTGGCCGAGGCCTTGAAGGTGCCGGGCACGGACATCCGCCTGTTCGGCAAGCCGGAATCGTTCGCGCGCCGCCGCATGGGCGTGACGCTGGCGACGGCGGACGACGTGGCGACGGCGCGCGAGCGCGCGCTGGAAGCGGCCTCGAAGGTCAGGCCGGTATCCGGCAAGCGCTGACGCCTGGCACGCCCGGCGCTCAGCGCTCGCGGTAGGCGCGCCTGGCCGGCACCGCTAGGCGCACCGTGACGCCGTGCCCGGGCTGGCTATCGACGGCGAGCAGGCCGCCGATGCGCTCGGCGCGCTCGCGCATGCCGGCCAGGCCCCAGTGGCCGGGCCGGCCGCCGCTTTGCGCCACTTCCTCGGGCAAGCCGGCGCCGTCGTCCGCCACGCTGACCGTCAGCGCACGCTTGCCGTAGCCGAGGATCACGTGGATCGTGCGCGCGCCGGCGTGCGCGGCCGCGTTGCGCAAGGCTTCGCGTGCGATGTCGCCCGCCTCTTCCTCAACCGCCGCGACCAGCGGCCTGCGCTCGCCCTGGACGCGCAGGGTGAACGCCACGCCCGGCACCGTCGCGCGCAGTTGCTCCAGGCTGCGCCCGATCGCTTCGTCGAGTTCGACCAGGTCGCGTGCACGCAGTTCTTGCAGGTGGCCGCGGCCCTCGACCAGCGCATCGTTGGCATGCGCGCGGATGGTCTCGAGTTCGCGCCGCGCCGCCGTGTCGGTCAGGCGGGCCGCCGCGGCGTCGAGCCGCATCAGCACCGCCTGCAAGGACTGCAGGAAGGAATCGTGCAGCGTACGCGCGATGCGTTCGCGCTCGGCGGCCTTGACGCGCAGGCGCTCGCCCAGGCGCGCCGTCAGGTAGCGCACGCGGTAGCGGTAGAGCAGCACGGCCAGCGCCAGCAACAGCGCGCCGAGCAGCGCCCGGAACCAGGTCGATTGCGCCAGGGTTGGCGCGATGCGCAGCGCCACCGTGGCGTCCTCCGCGCTGGCCAGGCCGTCTTCGTTGTAGGCGCGCACGCGAAAAACATAGGCGCCGGGCGGCAGCGCGGTGTACTCGACCATGCGGCGCGCGCCGCTGTCCTGCCAGCCGCCGTCGAAACCGTCGAGCCGGTATGCGAAGCGCACCCGCTCCGGCATGCGCAGCGAGGGCGCGGTGAAACGGATCCCGATGCGCTCGGCGCCCGGCGCGACCACGACCTCGCCCGCCGGCGCCGCAGCCGACGCGCCGCGCGGGGCCAGCACCGCCTCCACCCGCGGCTGCGGACGCACGCCGTTGCGGCGGATCGCGGCGCTGTCGAGCACGGCGATCCCCTCGGTGCCCATGAACCACAGCAGGCGGCCGTCGGCACTGCGCGCGCTGGGCCGCGCGCCCTCGACCTGGGCACGCCCCGGATAGCCGTCGCCGGGGCCGAACAGTTCGTAGCGCAACGGCGCGTCCGGCGCCGCCAGCGCCCGGCGCCAGTCCGCGGCGCGCACGTGCACCACGCCGGCGGCGCCGTTGAACCAGCGGTCGCCGTCGGGCGTGACCGCCTGGCCCGAGACGCCGCGCAGCACCTCGGGGTCGGCGGCATGCAGCTGGCGGATGCGTCCGTCCACCAGCACGCCGACGCCCCGGTCGCCGCCGACCACGATCTCGTCGCCCGGGAAGATGCCGGTGAGGTTGCCGAGCGCGGCGGCGTCGTAGTGGGTCCGCTTGCCATTGTCGTAGAACACCAGTTCGCCGCCCGCGCGCGCCAGCCACATCTGGCCGCGGCGGCCGGGAATCAGCATGTACAGCTTGTCGGTCATGCCGAGTTCGGCGGACGGCCGCCAGCGCTGCCCGTCCCAGCCATTCAAGCCCATGTCGGGCGCCGCCGCCCACAGGATGCGGCCGTCGTCGGCCATCACCAGCAGCGTGCGGTCGCGCGGCTTGCCGTCGGCGCCCGGCGGCAGCGCGATGGCGCTACGCCGCCCTCCGGCCTGGCGCCAGATGCTGCGCTGCCCGGCGAGCAGGACGCTCCCGTCGTGCCCCGGCACGACCATCGACACTGGCGCGCCGGGCACGGTTTGCGGCAGGCGGCCGGCGCCCAGTTCCCACAGGGTCCCGGTGCGCGCGTCGGCGGCCCAGATACGCCCTTCCGCGTCGGCGGCGATGCTCATCCGGGTGGTAGAGCGCGCCAGGCCGGACTGCTGCAGGCGCGCCGGGCGGAAACGGTCCAGGCCGCGTTCGGTGGCGACCCAGACGTTGCCTTCGCGGTCTTCGAGGATGTGATGGCTTTCGACGCCGGACAAGGGCAAGGCGCCGGGCGGCGCCGCGTGCAGGGCGTCGGCGCCCGGCTGGGCCGCGCGCAGGCAGACCGCCTCGGGACAGTTCAGTTTCCACAGGGTGCCGCCGGCGTCGAACAGCCCGGCGAAGCGCGAGCCGGATGGATTGAAGCGCGCCGGCCGCGCGCCCGCCCCGACCGGCGCCGACAGGCGCTCGGCCTGGGCGCCGCGGAACGGCAGGATCCACACGCTGCCGTCCGGCGCCAGGCTCAGGCTGCCGCCGCGCCGGTCGACCAGCACGAAGCGGCCGCTGGCGCGGTCGAAGCGCTTGACGCCCTTGTCGTAGGCGGCCCACATGGTGCCGTCCGGCGCCAGCAGGATGCTGCCGGTCGGGCTGTCGTACCAGGCCTGGTCGTCGTCGACGGTGTGCCAGCGCTTGCCGTCCCAGCGGTAAATCGCCGAACCCATCGCCCACAGGCTGCCGTCGCCGTCCATCTCGAAGGAGCCGAGCGGCCCGAGGGTGGGCCCGTCGGCGCCGGGGATGTCCTCGACGCGCCCGTCCGGGTGCAGCACCATCAGGCCGCCCATGTACAGGCCAACGTACAGGTCGCCGTTCGGCGCCGCGAACAGGGCCAGCGCGCGCGCCTGGCCGAGGGCGCCGGGCGCGCGCTCGAAGCGCACGCCGTCGAAGCGGAACACGCCGTTGCCGGTGCCGATCCAAAGCCAGCCGTCCGGCGTCTGGGCCATGTCCTGGATATCGGCGGGGATGCCGTCTTCGGTCTTCCACTCGGTGTGCTGGTAGGCGCCCAGCAGGAGCGCTGCCGGCGTGTCCCGGGCGGCGCCGGCGGCGGCAATGGCGCACGGCGCGAGCGCAGCGGCAAGCGCGGCGATGGCCGCGGCGAGGCGGCCCCGAATCGTCTTCATCGTCATCCCTGTGATCGTTTTTACGCCAGCTTAGCGAACTCGACAGAGAAACCGCAATCTCCGGATGCCGGACCAGCGCCGGCCGCGCCGGCCCGGCAACGAAAAAG
>DAMAFT010000106.1:0-9903 GCA_031995805.1 Massilia sp. | reverse complement strand
CGCGCAGCACGCAGCTCAGGGCATTCGCCCTGGTTGCGGCGTCGGCGTAGGCGCCGGGCGCCGGATGCAGCATCTCGAAGCGGATGCCGTCCCATTCCCAGCGCTGGCCGGCGGCGCAGCGCCGGTGGCGCCGCGCCGCGCGCGCCACCGGGTGCCCGTGCGCCAGCGACGACGCCACCCATTCCGTATCGATTTCCGCCAGCACGGCCAGCGCGCCGCCGCTATGGTCGGTGTCGCCATGGCTGACGACGATGCCGTCGAGCGCCGCGATGCCGCGCATGCGCAGGTAGGGCAGGATCACGCGCGCACCGGCGTCGGCGCCGGGCGCGTAGGCCGGGCCGGTGTCGTACAGCAGGCGGTGCGCCGGCGTCTCGACCAGCAGCGCCATGCCCTGGCCGACGTCGAACGCCGTCACGCGGAACGTGCCGGGCGGCGGCCCCTCCGGCCGCGCCGCCAGCAGCGGCAGCCAGGCGAGCGCCCCGGTCCAGCGCAGCGGCCAGCCGCGCGGCATCAGCAGCCACGCGGTGCCGCCCAGCGCCAACAGGAAGGCCCAGGGCGCCGGCGCCGGTGCGCGCCAGACCGCGGCGGGCAGCGCCGCCAGCCATTCCAGCGCCCACGCCATCAGCGCCACGCCGGCATGGGCGAGCTGCAGCATCCAGCCGGACAACGGCGCCGGCGCCATGCTGCCGGCCAGGGCCAGCGGCGTCACGACGAAGCTCACCAGCGGGATCGCGAAGGCATTCGCCAGCGGCGCCACCAGCGACACCTGGCCGAACAAGAGCATCGTCAGCGGCACCAGGCCCAGCGTCACGGCCCATTGCGTGCGCCCGGCCACCATCAGCGCGGCGCGCATGGACCGATGGCCGGATGCATGGATCTCGATCCGGCCGTGGCCGGCGAACAGGATCGCCGCCACCGCGCCGAACGACAGCCAGAAGCCCGGCCACAGCACCGCCCACGGGTCGAGCAGGACGACGCCGAACAGCGCTGCGCACAACACGTGGGTGACGGCGCTCAGCCGCCCGAGCCACAGCGCCAGCGCGACGACCGCCAGCATGTACAGGGTGCGCTGGGCCGGCACGCCGAAGCCGGCCAGCAGCACGTACAGCAGCGCGACGGCGGCGCCGGCCAGCGCCGCCACCTTTTGCGCGGGCACCAGCAGCGGCAGTTGCGCGTCGGTGAAGACGGAGCGGCGCCACAACGCCGACGCGCCCAGCGCCGCCAGCGCGGCGATCATCGTGATGTGCAGGCCCGAGATCGAGATCAGGTGGCCGATGCCGGTACGGTTGAACACCTGCCAGTCCGACTGCCCGATGCCGCGCTGGTCGCCGATCACCAGGGCCACGATCACGCCGGCGTATTGCCGTCCTTCCAGCGCCGCCAGGATGCGCGCGCGCAGCAGCGCACGGCAGCGCTCGACCACGGCCGGCGCGCTGGCGACGAAGCCGTCGAGCAGGCGGTTGGCGCCCTGGCTCCGCACATAGCCGGTGGCGCGCACGCCCTGCCCCAGCAGCCACGCCTCGTAGTCGAAACCGCCCGGATTGGCGTTGCCATGGGGCCGCTGCAGGCGCACGGCGAGGCGCCAGCGCTGGCCGGGCAGCACGTCCGGCGGCGCGGCGGCGCCGTCGCGCCCGGCATACCAGGACAGGGCGGCCAGCGGCGGCACCCTTGTCTCGGCCGTGAGGGTCGTCTCGACCGCGAAATTGAAGCGCACGCCGCCGTCGAAGCGGTACGGCAGGCTGGCGACGGTGCCGACGATGTCGAGGTCGCGGCCCTCGTCGTTCCGGTCCAGTTGTGGAGCGAGGGCAGCGTGCGCCAGGCAGGCGGCCCAGGCATGGCCCAGGGCCAGTCCGGCCAATCCTGCTGCGGCTACGCGCATGGTGGCGCGAGCACCGCCGTGGCGGACATGCATGGCGAGGCGCCAGGCTAGCGCCATTCCCAGGCACCAGGACAGCGCGAGCGCGAGCAGCCATGCGGGCGGCAGCGCTGCGGCATGCTGGAGCCAGAGCGCGCCGGCGACGAAGCCGAGGATTGCAGGGCGCATTGGCGGTCACGCCAGCGTCGTCGGGCCGGCGGGCATCGTGTCCGGGGCCTCTGGCGACGGCGGCAGCGCCTGTGGCAGGGGCTCGCCCTTGCGGACGTACTGGACCGCGCCCGCACGCGCGGTGGTGCCGAGCCCGGTTGCCGGCGGTTCCGGCTCAGGGGCCGGACCGGATGGCGGGCCGGACGGCCGCGCGCGGAGGCTGGACGAAATGCTGTCCCACCGTGCCAGCACGGCGTCTTCGTGCAGGCTGGTGTCGACCGGCTTGCCGCCAGCGCGTGGACGGATGCTATGCATCTGGGCGGCAGCCCACACCCCTGCACAGGCAAGTAGCGCCAGCACGACGGTCAACCCGAACCACCCACGCTTCCGTTTCGCCACTGGTTTCATGATTGTCTTGCATCGAAAAGAAGTCACGCGACATTCAATGCCCGTGGAGGCATACCGTATACTCCTCGATCCTCAAGCGATCGACGTCAGCGATCACGCTGGAGCTCCCGGCTCTTCCCGGGCAAGAAACACATCTTGTTTCGGTGCCGAGTCCGTATTCGCCGCTTGCGTCACACTTTCTGCCTCGGCATGGCGCATCAGTTGCCAAGCGCTGCGGCGCCGGATCACGTCCGGCCCTATGGCACCGCCGAACAGCCCTTTCGGCACCAGGAACGTCGCCGCCGGGAGCACGCTGCCGCGAGGGAACCAGCGTGCACCATCCAGGGCATGTGCTTGTTCACAGCGCCACCAGCCGCTCGCAGGGCAAAGCTCACCGGTACGTACATGGGTTCCGACGGAAATATCTGCACTCGGATTCGCAGATGCGCTCCTTGCGTCATCGCCGGGAATAGCCCGCGCCAGCGCTACAACGGCCGGTGTGCGCGACCGATGACGCTTGTCGACCAGTTTCCAACTTGTCGGCTGCGCAGGCTCGATGCTTGGCTGGATACCACGCAGTCGTTGCCATATCGTCTGATGCGGCAGCAGCAACGCCTGGGGCAGGCGCTCGCCCTTGCGGATGTACTGAACCGAACCACCCTGCACGTCTACACCCGGCCCGCCTTCATTGCAGCGCCACCATCCGGACTGCAGACACACATCGCCCGCAAAGGCAATTGCGCCAAGCTCCTGCGTTGGCGGTTCAGGATCCGGTGCCGGCCCGGATGCCGGGCCAGATGGCCGCGGCCGGATACTGGACGCGATGCTATCCCATAGCGCGAGTACCGCATCCTCATGCAAGGTCGAACCGACTGGGGCGCCGCCGGCACGCGGATTGGCGCCGGTTTCCATCTGCAGGAGCAGATATGGGTGGAGGGGATCTCCTTCGACGCCGCGCACCTCCCACATGAAGCCATAGCCTGTCGTGAAATTCAGCTCGCGAACGCGTTCCAGCACTTCTTCCCCAGGCAAGCCGTTTATGTCGCGCTTCCAGGCACGTAACGTGGTCACGCGTAGCAATTCGTCGGCGCTGGCCCTTTCGTCGGTCTCGGCCACGCGTGCAAGAAGCGGACGTCCTTTTTCACCCCTGCCAGGCAAGCTCGCAAACGTCATGCCGAGGTCAGGATGCCCGGGAACGCCGAGGTGCATCACGACGTGCTCGGCCTTATGTACAGGTAACGGCTCCACGAACATGGCGCGCCAAATGCAAAAACCGGCTTCTGAAGGGATATCATTTTCTGCGCGCAAGCGTAGTCGACTCAATAGCAATTCGGCCGTCCGTGCATCCGATTCATTCGCAAACTTCGTGGACAGCGAAAAGCTCAGCCCTCTGACATGCGCATAAGCATCGATCGATACCCATTCGTCGTCGATACGACGGTCACCGTCCATCATGTAGCTACGCCTGCGGCCATGCACCAGAATGCGGCCTTCCATATCGGGAATGCGTAAATCGCGCGCCTCAACCATTCCACCAGGTCCTTTCGGCCCGGCGGATCTGCCTGCCGCTTCGATATTCGCTTCATGTAACGCAATCCGCTCGCGGAAGGCCTGGGGGGTTTCTTCGACAGTCTCGATCTCGAAGCCGTCGATCATCTCGCTCGACAGGCTTACATCAGCTTGCATTGGGACGTCTATCAGAAAGCGTCCAACACATACTGTCTTCGTCTTTTCCGTCATTTTCGCCACCTCGGATCTGTCCCGTATGCTGCGGACTTGGCTTGCAGCCCAGGTTCCGGCGCAAGCGAGAGCTGCCATCAAAACGACGAGCCTCCGCCACCGATACTTCCCCGTTCGCGTCATGGCAACTTCTGCACCAGCTTGGCGATGAGATGCTGGGTAAGCAGCAGAACGGGCTCGTGATTAAACGAACCCTGATGGTCGAAGCCACGCATTTCGAATGTCTGACGGACTTTTCCACTTGGGGCCGCTCCCGACTGGAGTGGAACTGTGCCATCGCCGGCCGTGTCCTGACGTGCTGGCACGAACAAGAGATCGCTGCGCCCTTCCACCCGCACCCGACGTCCACCGTTCGGACCATAATCGCTCCACGACGCGTCACGCAGGTTGGCTTCAGTAAACACGGCGCCAGAACCGGGGTCTCGCGCAATCCAGTGGACAGCCCCGAATGACATCTGTTTTGGATCAGCGCCGTAGAAAACGTAGGTATCGGGATGGTAATAAGCATCCAGAGTTTCTCGATGAAACTGTTCTGCTTTATCGATGGCTTCCTTGACTGCTCGCTCGACCTTGACTAGATCGCCACCATGTTTTTCAGCCGGATCCGCCAGGGCCGGATCGACGAGTCGATACCAGGATCGCATGTCACGGTAAAGGTCATATGGATTACCGGATGGTAGATGCACGATATCGCGTCCGACCTCCTTGTGATTGACATCTCGGGTCATCGCAACATGCAGCCAAGGTTGGGGATATAAATGGTTCGGCAGCAGCTCGAGCGCACCGGGCGAGTTCGACATGACAGCCATTGTTTCTTCGGGGCCCTCACCCAGAATGTCTGCAATGTAACCGGCTTTCTTGTTATCGATTGAGCCGTTACTAGGACTCCACCGCTCTGTGCCGCAGGCGACCCGGCGATAGCATGCGGGCGCTCCAATTGCGGGCATGACCCCGTGAATGACCCCAAGGATGCGTTCCGGGATTTGCTTTGCGCATGCGCGAGCAACCAGTCCACCCATCGAATGCGTGACCAGAATTACCTGCGTGCAGGCGCGTTTGCGCTCTGTCCAGAATGCAATAACTCGCTCAATACGTTGTCGAAGAAGTTGGGAAGACGATCCGCACGATTCCAGCCAGTTATACCCGCAGGCATACACCGGATAGTAGTAGCCCGCATGCTTCTCCAATTCCTTCTCCGTTACCTTCTCGACCGTCCTGACGCCCCACTGCCGAGGGTCGCAATCCATCACGGTCTTCCAGTGGCGACATACGTCACGTACATTGTCTAAAGGATTCATCTCGAAGGTATGGTTCAGACCGACATGCAGGCCATACAGCAGAGCACCGTAGGAGTCCCAGTGCACCTCGCCCCAGTAGCGCTCGCGTACCTCGGTCTCGGTCATTCCATACTGACGCGCCTCGAGGGGTAGGTGGATGTCGCCGCGTCCATCGACTTCCAACGTGCCTGGATCCAGTAGCTTCTGACGAATATGTGGCTCAAAGTTGCTCCACTTGCGCGCCGCCCTCAGCCCTTCGACCGTCCCATTCGGCGCCCTCCACGCCTCCTCGCCAGCATTGACCACCTTGTTCGCCCGCTGCCTCGGATTCGTCGCCGCGCGCAGATTGCTTCCCATGATCCCTGGCACCACGATCACCGGCACGACCTTCGGCGACGGCAGCGTGAACTTGCCGCGCGTGGTGAAGGCCGTCGGGGTCAGGACCGTGCGGCCGGTCCAGCTGCCGTCGGATTGCGGCACCAGATTGGGCAAGGGACGGGTCGGATCTGCCATGCGCGTTGCTCCGTTCTTGTGATCGTCGTCGACGCAGCCGGCTCAGGGCCCGGGCGCTGCGTCATCGGGCAGGAATTCCATGCCGACCTGGCCGATCATTTCGCCGGTCAGCAGGGAAGTGCGGCCCTGCCCGTCGGTGCGGCCGGTGACGACACGGCCGTCTTCCAGCGTGGCCCGGTAGCGCTGGTTCGGCACCGGCAGGCCCGTCTGCTGGTGTGCCAGCACCACGTATTCGTCGGTATGCAGGTGCGAAACCGGGAGGTCGACGCCGGCCGGCGTCGCGCCGCCCGGCCCGAGTTGCACGAATTCGGCAGCCTTGTGCACCTGCTTGCCGCTGCTCTGCTGCGTGATGACCCCGTTGCTCCAGTCGGTCTGTGCGCCCGGGGCGACCACGCGCACGGTGGGCGCGTCGAACTCGATCCGTTCCGTCGCGATCAGGCTGATGCGGCCGGCCGACTTGATCTGGATATTGCCCGCGTGCGCGTGGATCACGATGTCGCCGCGCGCCGCCATCAGCTTCAGGCCCAGCGCATGGGCGAACATGCTGACGCCGCGGGCCGCGCGCAGGAACAGGTTGCCGCCGGCGCTGACCTCGGTGGCGCCCGCGCTGACCACGTCGACCTTGCTGGCCGCGCCCAGCGCCAGGTTGTCGCTGCTGGCCACGATGATGCCGCTCGGCGCCGTCGCCGCCAGCACCGGCTCGCCGCCGCCGGCCTGGCCTTCGGCGACGTTGCTGCCCGCATGCCAGCGCTTGAGCCGCTCGACCAGCGCGGCCATGCGGTCGGCGGCCGGCTCGTCGCCCGTGTGCGCGGCGGCCAGCTTGCCGACTTCGTCCAGGATGCCCTGCATGACTTCGGCCAGGCCCAGCAGCCCCGCGCGGTCCAGCTGGCCGCCCTCGGCGCGCGGGCTCGGCTCGGCGCTGAGCAGCAGGCCCTGGGCGCCGCGCACGGCCACGGCGCCGTCGCTGCGCAATTCGGCGCCTTCCCCGCGCGGTGCGCCGGTGCCGCCGCTGCGCGGCTTGCTCAACCAGCCGAGGTTCAGTTCCGAGGTGCCGTGGTCGCTGGCGAGCTGGGCGCTGATTTCGCCGGGCGTGTCGTCGAAGCGCAGCTGGCTGCCGCGGCCGCCCCTGATCTCGCGCGAGCGGCTGCCGGACAGGTAGCGGTTGCCCGGCAGCTCGCCGGCGCCCGCGAAGGCCGGCGGCTTGGCGCGGCCGTTGTACAGCTGGGCCAGGACGATCGGCCGGTCGGGGTCGCCGCCGAGGAAGGCGACCAGTACCTCGGTGCCGACGCGCGGCAGGCCCAGCGCGCCGGACTGGTGGCGGCTGCCGGCGCCGTTGCCGGCCCAGTTGGAAGCGACGCGCACCCAGGCCGAATCGGAGGCCGAGCCGGACGCGCCGGCGCCGTGCGCGTGGCCATGGTCATCGGCGCGCATGCCGGGAAAGCGGATCTTGACGCGGCCCAGCTCGTCGCAGTGCACTTCCTCGCCCGGCGGACCGACCACGATCGCGCTCTGCAGTTGCGGATGCGGCAGGTCGGTACGCGGATCGAAGGCGGGCACGATCGGGATGCCGCGCCGTACCGCCGTGAAGCCGACGTGCACGCGCGCCCCGCCCGCCTGGTCCTGCGTGGCGGCGTTGGGCGCCGCCGCGCAGGACCAGGCGGGCCATGCCGGCAGCGCGCGCAGCAGCCGGCGCGCGCGCGCATCGAGGTCGCCCGGCAGGTTGTTGTCGGCTTCCAGGTGCAGTTCGGTGATGACGAAGTCGCGCTCGGCAAGCGGATGCTGGTCGATCTCGGGATGGCCTTCCAGCGTGAAGTACTGGCCGGCGCAGAAGTCGCGCACGTTGCCTGCGCCGTGGAAGCACTTCGATTCGAGGGCGTGGCGCTGCATGCGCACCTGGCCCAGGCGCCAGTGGTCGTCGACGTCGTTGCCGGCATGGGGCATCTCGACCAGGTAGTCGTCGAGGGTGGCGGCGACCTGGTTGCCGGCCGTGCCCTGGTCGGCGGCGCCGCGCGCGCCGGCCGTCATGAACTGGGCGCCGTCGGGATGCTTGTAGTCCCAGCTGTGGCGGGCGACGGCGCCCGGCTGCAGGCGGCGCGCGCCGGTCCAGGACGAGATGGTGTCGCGCCCGGCCGCGACGCTGTCGCGGTGGTAGCGCACGCTGCCGGCGGCATTGCGCGGCAGGCCGTTCGGGTCGTTGAACAGCACCAGCGTGTGCGCCGGCGTACGGTCGTGCGCCGGGTCGACGGCGCTCGTGCGGCTGCGGCCCGGGCGGAAGGTCCAGGCGATGCCGCGCCGGCGCAGCAGGCGGCGCACGAAGGCGGCGTCGGACTCGTTGTACTGCATGGTCTGTTCGCGCGGCGGGAACTGGCGCATGTCGAACAGCGGGTCGAGCTCGAGCTCGAAGGCGGCGGCCAGCAGCGCGTTCGCGTGGCGCCATTCGTCGCACAGCACCTGGACGATGTCGAGCTCGTTCTGGTAGCGGAACACGCGGCTGTTGGTGCGCTTGTCCATGACGGCGAAGACGTCGCGCAGCACCAGCTCGTAGGCCGTGAGGCCGCCGTCGGAATCGCCCGCGCGCGCCTCGGTGACGAGGCCGCAGACGCTGCGCGGCTGGCCGCGGTCGGTGACCAGGCGCAGCTCGGCCGGCAGCGCGATGAAGTCCTTGAGCGGCAGCGACGGGCTGGCGGCCAGGCAGGCGATGCGGTATTCGATGCCGCCGCAGACCGCCTCGCTGCCCTGCACGCGCTGCGGGAGCAGGACGTCGTCGGCCAGCGCACCGGCGCCCGCGTACGCCAGGCGCAGGCGCAGCGGCCGATGGGCCGTGCTCAGGACATGTTCGTGCTGCAGTACCCGCAGCAGGTCGCTCGCGCTTTCCACGCTGTCTCCTCACCGTTGGCCGCGAAGCGGCACGAGTGAGAATTTTTCCATGCTTCCGCGCGGGCGGGCTTGGCGTCCGTCATGGCGTCGGCCGGGCAATTCGCGCGAACTTCGGCGCGGCAGGATGGTCGCGCACCACCGCGCATGCGCGCCGCATCAAGGCAGCGGCAAGGCGCCCAGGCGCGGCAGCGCCGCCAGCGCGCTGGCGTGGCAGGCGGCGCGCACGGCGTCCTCCGGCACGCCGCGCAGGTCGGCCAGCGCGCGCCCGATCGCCGGCAACTGTTCGGGGCTGTTGCGGCCAGGATGGACCCAGCTCGGCGCGATGTCCGGCGCGTCGGTTTCCAGCACGATCGCGTCGAGCGGCAGTTCGGCCGCCAGGCGCCGGATCTGCAGCGCGCGGGTAAAGGTCATGGCGCCGCCGAAGCCGAGCCGGAATCCCTGGTCGATGAAGTGCTGCGCCTGCTGGAAGCTGCCGTTGAAGGCGTGGGCGATGCCGCCCGCCGGGCGCACCTGGCGCACGTGCTTCAGGACCTGGTCCTGGGAGCGCCGCACGTGGGTCAGCACGGGCAGGCCGAAGTCGCGGGCGATGCGCAGCTGTTCGCGGAAAAAACGTTCCTGCTTGGCGCGCATGTCCGGCTCGCACAGCATCGGGATGAAATAATCCAGGCCGATCTCGCCGATGGCGACGAACCTGGGGTCGTCCAGCGCGCGCGCGACCTGTTCGCGCAGGGCGTCCAGGTCGTCGTCATGTGCCTGGGGTACGTAGATCGGGTGGATGCCGAGCGCATAGCTGGCGTTCGGCGCCTGCGCGGCCAGGTCACGCACGACGCCGAAGTTGGCGCGCGCGACGGCCGGGATCACGATCATCCCGACCCCGAGTTCGCCGGCGCGCCGCGCGACGGCGAGCGACTCGGCGCCGAATTCATGGGCGTCGAGGTGGCAGTGGGTGTCGATCCACATCGGCGGCACGCCTCAGGCCTCGACCGGCTGCAGCCCGTGCTCGGTCAGGCGCAGCACGCGGTCGCAGCGGCGCGCCAGTTCCGGGTCGTGGGTGACGATGACGAAGGCGGTGCCCAGCGTCCTGGA
>DAMAFT010000105.1:0-9928 GCA_031995805.1 Massilia sp. | reverse complement strand
CAACTCTGTGGCGCTGTCGCGCGTCGTCGCCTCCCCGGAGCGCTACGGCGACGGCTCGCAGGTCGTCGAGACCTGGCTGACGATGGGGTGGGGGACGATGCGTCGCATCGACCTCGAGCCCGCCGCCTGCGCCGACCCGACCTGTGAGGCCGACCACG
Source organism: Massilia sp. (assembly GCA_031995805.1). Lineage (GTDB taxonomy): Bacteria > Pseudomonadota > Gammaproteobacteria > Burkholderiales > Burkholderiaceae_D > Telluria. The sequence goes on along the minus strand of DAMAFT010000105.1, from coordinate 9,770 downwards.
GCTACACCGGCTCGCTGGTGGGCGACGACATCACCATCCGGATGAGCCCGGCCGCCGACGGCGCCGACGTGCCCCTGCCCTATGCCTTCGGCGCGCGCGTGCTGATGTGGAAGCAGGATCCGTCGGTGACCGAGATCGGCACGCGCCGGGCCTTCCTGCCCGGCGTCGTGCTGGCCGGGCCGCGCGACGCCCGCATCGTCGTGGCGGGCGACGCCGGCCTGCCGCCGGTCGAGCCGAACGCCTTCGGCGACTTCGTGACCATGCCCGACACGCCGCAGTTCGACGCCGTGCACACCTTCGCCGTCGTGCGCCAGACGCTGACCATGTACCAGCGCGCCCTGTCCTCGGCCGACGCCGCCATGCCGCTGCCCTGGCAGTGGAACAGCAGCACCGACACGACGCCGCTGCAGGTCTGGCCCTACGGCCTGCCGAACGTGATGAACGCCTTCTACAGCCGCACCCAGGCCTGCCTGAAGTTCGGCGACTTCGTCCCGTCCGGCGACAGCGTGCGCGTGTACACCTGCCGCTCCTTCGACATCGTCGCCCACGAGACCGGCCACGCGGTGCTGGACGGCCTCAAGCCGCGCTGGCTGCTGGCCGACCAGCCGCCCCAGACCGGCGGCCTGCACGAGGCGTTCGGCGACCTCACCGCGATCTTTTTGGCGCTGTCCCAGCTCGACCAGTGCGAGGCCGTGGTCGCCCAGACCAAGGCGCGGCTGCACGACAAGACTTTTCTTTCCGACATCGCCGAGCAGTTCGGCCTGGCCCTGGGCAGCACCACCGGCCTGCGCAACGCCGACAACGACCTGACGCTGTCCCAGGCCGGCACCGAGGTGCATGCGATCTCGCAGGTGTTCACGGGCGCCGTGTACGACATCCTGGCCGACGTGTTCGCCTTCGAGCGCCGGCCGGAGCGCGAGGATTGCGCCGGCGTGCTGCACCGGGTGGCGGCCTGGCTGGGCGGCCTGGTGCTGCGCGCGCTGATCGCCGCGCCCGACACGGCCGCCGCCTACGCCGACGTCGCCAACGGGATGCTGCGCATCGCCGTGGAAGACGGCAAGCCGCAGGAATACGCCGGCTTCATCCGCGACCGCTTCGTCCAGCGCGAGGTGCTCGATCCGGCCAGTGCGCCGGCCAGCGCGCCGGACGCGGGCCCGGTTGGCGGCCCGGTTGCCGGCCCGGTTGCCGCCGCGCTGGCAGGCCGTCCGGCCGTCATGCGCCTGGCGCCGTTGGTCTGCGACGCACCCGGCGCGCGCCAGGACCGGCGCGCCTGCTGCGGCACGATGAACCTGGCCGAGTACTACGATGTCGAACGCCTGCTGGACCGGGAAGCGCGGGCGCTGGCCGCATGGTGCGCCGAGCACGGCCGCCTGGGGCCGGCGGGGGAGGAAACGGCGGGCGAGGCAGTGGCGGTACTGGCCGGCGTGGCGCTGGCGGCCGCGCGCGACGGCAGCGCCGCCGCGGCCGGCATCGGCGTCGCCGCCGCCGTTGCGCCGGACGGCCCCGCGCGCTGAGGAGACCTGCATGAAGATCACGGCCCGTTCCGGCGGCGGCTTCGCCGGCGCCAGCCGGCGCGTCGAACTCGATACCGCCCGCCGCACCGACGGCCGGGCGATCGAGGCGCTGCTGGACGAACTCGACTTCTTCGCGGCGGCGCCCGCCTGCGCGGTCGGCGCCGACCTGCCACGCTGGGAAATCACGGCCGACGATGGCCGGCGCTGCCATACCGTCACCCTGACGGAGGACGGGCTGCCGGACGGCGTGCGCGCCACCGGCTGGCAAGCGCTGCTCGACCACTTGCGCGGCGGCTGAACGGCACGCTTTCCCCTCTTGCCGACGCCTGATTTTTAGGCAAGCCCAACCAGCCTGGACAAATTTGCTTATGTGTATTGTGTATAAGTCGGATTTGTCGTAGAAGCCGAATTGCCCTAAAATACAGTGCTTTGCCGCGTCCGGCGAGCCTTCCTGCGCGCACACGCCGCCGCCCCACTCTGATTGATAGGACTGTTATGACCCACGTTGTCACCGAATCGTGCATCCGTTGTCGCTATACCGATTGCGTGGATGTATGCCCGGTAGATTGTTTCCGGGAAGGCCCGAACTTCCTCACCATCGACCCGGACGAGTGCATCGACTGCGCCGTCTGCGTGGCCGAGTGCCCGGTCAACGCGATCTACGCGGAAGAGGACGTGCCGTCGGACCAGCAGCAGTTCATCAAGCTCAACGCCGACTTGGCGCGCTTCTGGCCGTCGATCACCAAGACCAAGCCGGCGCTGCCCGACGCGGAAGAGTGGAAAGACGTCAAGGACAAGCTGGACCAGCTTGCCCGCTAAACAATCCTCGATCCATCAAACGATCCAACACAGTCTCGGGGTCGCGTAAAACCGTAGCGAGCGGCGGCAGAAGTGGCCGAGAAGCGCAGCCGTACCGGCGTACGGCGAGCATCGCAGGCCGCTTCTGCAACGCGCAGCAGGTTTGACGCGATCTCCTCATACAGGAAGTAAGAAGCATGACAATCAGTGCCAACACAGAAGCGGGCACCATCGCGCCCAACAGCTCGTTTGCCGGCGCCATCGAAGCCGATGCCGTGATCATCGGCGCGGGCCCGGTCGGCCTGTTCCAGGTGTTCGAGCTGGGCCTGCTGGAGATCAAGGCCCACGTGATCGATTCGCTGCCGGCCGTCGGCGGCCAGTGCGTGGAACTGTACCCGGACAAGCCGATCTACGACATCCCGGCCGTGCCCGTCTGCACCGGCCAGGAACTGACCGACAACCTGCTCAAGCAGATCGAGCCGTTCGAACCGACCTTCCACCTCGGCCAGGAAGTGACCACCGTGCAGCGCCGCGAAGACCAGCGCTTCAACGTCGAGACCTCGACCGGCACGCAGTTCATCACCAAGACCATCTTCATCGCCGCCGGCGTCGGTTCCTTCCAGGCGCGCCCGATCAAGGTCGAAGGCGTCGAGAAGTTCGAGAACGAGCAGCTGTTCTACCGCGTCAAGGATCCGAGCCTGTTCGAAGGCAAGAACCTGGTCATCTGCGGCGGCGGCGACTCCGCGCTGGACTGGGCCCTGAACTTCGTCGGCAAGGCCGAGTCGGTCGTGCTGGTGCACCGCCGCGATGACTTCCGCGCCGCCCCGGCCTCGGTCGCCAAGATGAAGGCCCTGTGCGACGAATACGAAATGCAGCTGATCACCGGCCAGGTGACCGGTTTCGACGAAAAAGACGGCCAGCTGACCGAAGTGAAGGTCACCGGCGCCGACGGCGTCACCCGCCGCGTGCCGCTGGACATGCTGCTGGTGTTCTTCGGCCTGTCGCCGAAGCTGGGTCCGATCGCCGACTGGGGCCTGGACATCGAGCGCAAGCAGCTCAAGGTGATGGACACCGAGAAATTCGAGACCAACGTCCCGGGCATCTTCGCCGTGGGCGACATCAACACCTATCCGGGCAAGAAGAAGCTGATCCTGTCGGGCTTCCACGAAGCCGCGCTGGCCGCCTTCGGCGCCGCGCCGTACATCTTCCCGGACAAGAAGATCCACATGCAGTACACGACGACCTCGCCGAAGCTGCACAAGATCCTGGGCGTCGAAACCCCGGTGTTCGACTAAGACGAGCATTGCCGCCACGGTTACCGCGTTCACCCAGCGTTCAGTAACTTGGCGGCGACAGAGTCCCCTGAAGCGCCCCGCCTTGCGGGGCGTTTTGCTTTATGTGGGCCGACCAACGGAGCGGGTCCGGGTAAATATGCTACAAGTGCACCATGCATAAGGGATGGCGCAAGCCCTTGTTTCCACCGGCCAACGCAAATCCCCTATAATCGGATGAAGCTTATGCGCGGGCGATATTAGCGCAGTGTCAATACGAAGGAATACTTTATGCTTTATCAACTGCACGAGATGCAACGCTCCTTCCTGACCCCGCTGATGCAGTGGGCCGATGCGTCCTCGAAACTGTTCTCCAATCCCGTGTCGCCGTTTGCGCACACCCCATTTTCCCAACGTATCGCCGCCGGCTACGAGCTGATGTACCGTCTCGGCAAGGAATACGAAAAACCGGCCTTTGGCCTCAAGACCACCACCATCAACGGTGAAGAAGTCGGCATTGTCGAGCGCATCGTCGTCGACAAGCCGTTCTGCAAGCTGCTGCACTTCAAGAAAGACATGGGCGACGCCGCCTTCGCCGCCCTCGATCAGCCGTCGGTGCTGGTCGTGGCGCCATTGTCCGGCCACCACGCGACACTGCTGCGCGACACCGTGAAAGCCCTGCTGGTCGAGCACGACGTCTACATCACCGACTGGACCGACGCCCGTATGGTGCCGCTGTCCGACGGCCCGTTCCACCTGGACGACTACGTGTTCTACGTCCAGGACTTCATCCGCCACCTGGGCCCGGACGTGCACGTGATCTCGGTGTGCCAGCCGACGGTGCCGGTGCTGGCCGCGATCGCCCTGATGGCAAGCAACAAGGACCCCAAGCTGCCCCGGACGATGACCATGATGGGCGGCCCGATCGACCCGCGCAAGTCGCCCACCGCGGTCAACGACCTGGCCATCGAAAAGCCGTATTCGTGGTTCGAGAACACCGTGATCTATTCGGTGCCGGGCAATTACCCGGGCTTCGGCCGCAAGGTCTATCCGGGCTTCCTGCAGCACGCCGGCTTCATCGCCATGAACCCCGGCCGCCATGCCCAGTCGCACCGCGAGTTCTACCAGCACCTGGTGCGCGGCGACGACGACTCGGCCGAGGCGCACCGCAAGTTCTACGACGAATACAACGCCGTGCTGGACATGCCGGCCGAGTACTACCTCGAGACCATCAAGACCGTGTTCCAGGAATTCCGCCTGCCCAAGGGCACCTGGGAAGTCGGCGGCCAGCTGGTGCGTCCGCAGGACATCGAGAACGTCGCGCTGTTCACCATCGAGGGCGAGCTGGACGACATCTCCGGCCTGGGCCAGACCCACGCCGCGCACGAGCTGTGCAGCGGCATCCCGGCCGACAAGCACCAGCAGTTCACGGCGCCCAAGTGCGGCCACTACGGCATCTTCTCGGGCCGCCGCTGGCGCGAGATCATCTGCCCGATGATCGGGGAGTTCATCCGCAAGCAGGCCTGAATCCGGGCCGCGCCACGAGACGCCGCAGCTTGCCTGCGGCGTTTTTTTTGCGCGCCGCACCGCCCGCACGTCGTCCCTGCGCGGGCAGGGACCCCGCTTTCCCGTGCAGCCCGCAAAGCGCAAACGGCCCGCCTCGTGTCACCGAAGCAGGCCGTCGACGCCGCCTCCCCCCGCGGAAGCGAAAACCCGGACGTTCGCCTACCGGGGCCGCCCCTCGCGGGCAGCCCTCGGACTCAGCGACTGTTGATGATCAGGTCGGCAATGACGCCGGTGGCGATGGCCGCCAGCACGTAGTCACCGCCCGTCTGCACCCAGTGGTAGCCGCGCGGCGGCTGGCGCAGGTGGTGGCCGCGCCAGTCGTTCACCACGTACTGGTTGTGGCGGTAGCGGTCCGGCAGGCGCTGGCCGCGGCGGAAATCGTGGTTCGGGCCGGCGCCGTCCCAGCGGTGGTTGTCGCGGCCCTGCCAGCGGTCGTCGCGATGATCGTCACGGCGGTCGCGATGGTCGCGATGGTCGTCACGGCGGTCGCGCCCGTCGTGGCGGTCCGGGCCGCGGTCGCCATGGTAGCGGTCCTGGGCGAAGGCCGACGCGCCCGGCGCCAGCAGCGCGGCCATCAGCATGGAGACGACGATGTTCTTCTTGTTCATGGGATCCTCCGTGATTGCATTTCCTGGTGCCAGTAAACCACCGGACGCGGCAGCGCCTCCGTTAGCTGGTTCACGCATGAAAGCGAAACGCCGGGAAATTTCATGCCAAGGTGAACCATCCCACATTCGGCCGCCTTCGACGCGGCCGTGCTTTTGGCGGATAATGACGGTCTGTCCAGTTTTACCGCCCCCCACGCCGTGACCAAGACGCTCGCCGACCAGATCGAAGACCTGCTGCCCCAGACCCAGTGCACGAAATGCGGCTATCCCGCCTGCCGCCCCTACGCGGAAGCGATCGCGCGCGGCGAGGCGAACATCAACCAGTGCCCGCCGGGCGGCATCGAGGGCGTGGCGCGACTGGCCGCCGTCACGGGCCGCCCCGTCATCCCGATCAATCCGGCCAACGGCATCGAGCGCCCGCGTCCGGTCGCCTTCATCGACGAGGCGCTGTGCATCGGCTGCACGCTGTGCATCCAGGCCTGCCCGGTCGACGCCATCCTCGGCGCGGCCAAGCACATGCACACCATCCTGCCCGGCCTGTGCACGGGCTGCGACCTGTGCGTGGCGCCCTGCCCGGTCGACTGCATCGCCATGGTCCCGCGCACGAACGATCCCGCCAGCGAGCCGACCGGCTGGGCCGCCTGGTCGCAACAGGACGCCGACGCCGCCCGCGCGCGCCACGACTTCCGCAACGCGCGCCTGCAGCGCGAGAAGGAAGAGAACGATGCGCGCCTGGCCGCCAAGGCGGTGGAAAAACTGCGCGCCGTGACGGCCGAGGAAACCAATACGCCGGAAGAGCTGGCGGAAAAGGAACGCAAGCGCGCCGTCATCGCGGCCGCCATGGAACGCGCGCGCCTGAAGGCCGAGGCCAGCAAGAAAGAGCAATGAACCGATGAATCCCGCCAAACGCCTCGAGATCTTCACGCGCTTTCGCGACGCCAATCCCCATCCGACCACCGAACTCGAATACACGACGCCGTTCGAACTCCTGATCGCCGTGCTGCTGTCGGCGCAGTCGACCGACGTCGGTGTCAACAAGGCCACGCGCAAGCTGTACCCGGTCGCCAATACGCCGCAGGCGATCCTCGACATGGGCCTGGACGAGCTGAAGACCTATATCTCGACGATCGGCCTGTACAACAACAAGGCCAAGAACGTCATCGCCACCTGCGAGATCCTGGTGAACCAGTACGGCGGCGAGGTGCCGCGCGAGCGCGCGGCGCTGGAAGCGCTGCCCGGCGTCGGCCGCAAGACCGCCAACGTGGTGCTGAACACGGCCTTCGGCGAGCCGACGATGGCCGTCGACACCCATATCTTCCGCGTGTCGAACCGCACGAAGATCGCGCCCGGCAAGAACGTCGACGAGGTCGAGCGCAAATTGCTGAAATTCGTGCCGAAGGACTTCCTGCACGACGCCCACCACTGGCTGATCCTGCACGGCCGCTATACCTGCGTGGCGCGCAAGCCCAAGTGCTGGAATTGCCTGATCGCCGACCTGTGCGAATTCAAGGACAAGACGCCGGTGCCGGCGGACGCCTGATGAAATGCACGCCCGGCGGGCACACGGCGGGCGGCGGATGGCACGGATGCGCTACGAGCACGGTCGATGCCTGCGACCTGGCCGAACGGACATGCGCAGACCCGATGTCGACACACCCATCGGTCGTCATGGCGCCTCATGGGCAGCTCCGCGACGTGAGCCGGCTCTCAAGTCGAAGGCATTGCCCGCAGCCATGCCCGATAGCGCCGCGTCAGACGGGCAGCGCGCACTTGATCCAGCACCAGGGTGAAGACCGGGCCGTAGGCCGTCGGCGCTCCCGCGCCCGCGGCCAGCGCATGCAGCCGTCGCCGCACCAACGCCATGCGCGCCAGGCTGGCGAGCGTCTTGTCCTTCCAGCCGACGACCGGCATGGCGGCCACCGGTTCGCGTCCCGCCTGCCATTCGCGAAGAAGGTCCGGCGCGGCGGCCAGCGCGGTCGCGGCGCCGACGATGGCGACACCGCCTTGCAGCACCTGCTCGGCGATCGCACGGCGTGCGATGCCGCCGGTGGTCATCAGGGGCATCGTTGCCACCTGCGCGAGGTCACGTGCGAACTCTAGAAAATAAGCTTCGCGCGCGAGCGTGCGACCGTCGGCAGTGTGGCCCTGCATGGCCGGGCTCTCGTAGCTGCCGCCGGAGAGTTCGACCAGGTCGACCCGCTCGGCATTCAGCATCGCCAGGACCTGCCTGGCATCGTCGCCGGAAAAGCCGCCGCGCTGGAAGTCGGCCGAGTTGAGCTTGACGCCGACGCAGAAGCCTGGCGCAACGCGCGCCCGCACCGCGCGCACGACCTCCAGCAGAAGGCGTGCGCGGCGCATCAGGTTGCCGCCCCAGGCGTCGTCGCGCTGATTGGTCAGCGGCGACAGGAACTGCGAGAGCAGGTAGCCGTGCCCGGCGTGGATCTGCACGCCCGTGAAACCGGCCTGCTCGGCCGCGTGCGCGGTCGTGGCGAATCGCTCGATCACGTCGGCGATATCGGCCTCCCCCATCGCCACCGGCTGCGCAAAGATCTTGCTGTGCTTGCCCATCTCCAGTGCCACCGCCGACGGCGCCCAAGCCAGGCCACCCATGTTGGCCAGGACCTGGCGGCCCGGGTGACTGATCTGCATCCAGGCCTGAGCACCTTGCGTACGCGCCGCCCGCGCCCATGCCTTGAACGGCTCGAGCGGCGTGCCCGCTTCCAGCACGATCGTGCCCGGACCGGTCAGCGCACGGCGGTCGACCATCACGTTGCCGGTGATGAGCAAGCCAGCGCCGCCTTCGGCCCAGCGTCGGTACAGGCGGATGATGCGCGGTCCCGGTACCTGGCCGGCGTCGGCCAGGGTTTCTTCCATGGCGGCCTTGGCCAAGCGGTTGGGGACGATGGCGCCGTTCGGCAGGGTCAGGGGCGTGAAAAGCATCGGATAATTCCCGGATTCGATAAGGATGCGTTATGCTAAGCTTGAAGCCAACTTCAAGGTCAAGCTCCTGATGAACATGAAAATCGGCGAACTGGCGGAGCGTTCGGGCATCCCGGCATCGACTATCCGCTATTACGAAAAGGAAGGCTTGCTGCCGAAAGCCCAGCGCGGCGCCAACGGCTACCGTGTCTACCACGACAACGCGCTAGAACGGCTGGACTTGATACAGTTGGGCCAGAAACTGGGGTTTTCGCTGGACGCGATCCGGAGCATCACCGCATTGAACGGCGCCGCGCTGAAGGAGGCCCTGCTCGGCCAACTGAATGCACGGCTGCATGAGATCGACCGCCTGCGCGCCATCCTCGACGAACAGCGTTGCTCGGTGGCCGGCGCCAAGGAAAAGGTGCTGGCCACCGTGGCGACCGAAGCGTGCCGGGTGCAGGCGGCATGGACCACGGACGATAGCCTCAAGCGCTTCTAAGGACTCGTTCAGGAACAACCATGTTTTCGGCTTCAGGACCGACGCGCCGCTGCGTTGGCGCGTGTTTGCATTACTCGCCTGCAGCGCACGCCGCGCGTTCGGCCAGCATGCCTCAGGCCCCCTCGGCCGGCGCCAGCACCACCGAGAAGAACATCAGGTTGACGCCGTTGTACAGCTTGAACAGGATGGTGTTGCGTCCCTTCGTGAAGTGCAGCTTGCGCTGGCCCTCGGCCAGGTTGCGCGCGGCGATTTCCCTGTCCATGCTGGTGAAGGCCTGGCGATACCAGGGCTTGTCGCCGTCGGCGCTGATCCACACGAGGCGGTCGTTGAACCACATCCTCGAATCGTCGTCGGCGCCGATCGACACCCACAGGTCGACGTCGTCGTCGACGTTCACTTCGGTGTACGCGTAGTAGACGGCGTGCTCGGCGCGCGGGCGCGGGACCGTCGGATAGGACGGGTCCTGCTGCCAGGTCCAGCGCACCGGCAAGCCGTTCTTGCCGTAGTAGACGGCGTCCAGGTCGACGCCGCGCTCGGGCGGATAGACGGCGTCGCGGCTGGCCTCGCCCTGCCCCTCGAACGGGCCGATCAC
>DAMAFT010000104.1:0-9929 GCA_031995805.1 Massilia sp. | reverse complement strand
GCTCCTTGTCCTTGGGTTATGGTTGACGCTTCCACTCTAACGCAAAGCACGCCCGCGTGCAGGCTGTGCCGGAATGGCGTCGCATTGGTGGCATAATGCGCCCATGAACACCAGCTCCCCCCGCGCCGCCGAGCGCGGTTTCGATTCCGCGCATTTCCGCCAGGCCCTGTCGCAATTCGCGACCGGGGTCACCGTGATCACCACGCGCCTGGCCGACGGCAGCTTCCGCGGCCTGACCGCCAGTTCCTTCAATTCGGTCTCGCTGGAACCGCCGCTGGTGCTGTGGAGCCTGTCCAATGCCGCCAACAGCCTGCCCATCTTCAGCGGCAATTCGCACTACGTGATCAACGTGCTGGCGGCCGGCCAGGAAGACCTGGCGCGGCGCTTCTCGCGGCGCGGCGAGGATCCGTTCGCCGGCACCGGCTATGTCCTGTCGCGCACCGGCCAGCCCATCCTCGAGGGCGCGGCGGCCTGGTTCGAATGCCACAACCGCAGTCGCTACCCCGAAGGCGACCACGTGATCTTCGTGGGCGAAGTCGAAGACTGCGCGGCCGATCCGCAGGCCGCCCTGCTGTTCCACGGCGGCCGTTTCGGCACCACCGAAGCGCGCTGATCCTGCACGTTTAAAAATGAAAATGCCTGTCGCAGTTTGAAAAGATGCGCCGGGACGGGATTCCTATAATGGTCCGATCCGCCCGGAGGCCACGAGCCGCCCGTGCCGTCGAGAACAATAGCATTCTTCTGAGACAGGAATCCCATGACCCGTTCCGCCAAAGCCCAGTTCCACTGGGACGATCCGCTGCTGCTCAACGAGCAATTCACTGAAGACGAGCGCATGGTGCGCGACGCCGCCGCCGCGTATTGCCAGGACAAATTGCAGCCGCGCATCCTCGAAGCCTTCCGACACGAAACGATGGACACCGCGGTCTTCCGCGAGATGGGCGAGCTGGGCCTGCTGGGTCCGACCATCCCCGAGCAGTACGGCGGCCCCGGCCTGAACTACGTCGCCTACGGCGTCATCGCGCGCGAGGTCGAGCGCGTCGATTCCGGCTACCGCTCGATGATGAGCGTGCAATCCTCGCTGGTCATGGTGCCGATCTTCGAGTTCGGCAACGAGGAAACCAAACAGAAATACCTGCCGAAACTGGCCAGCGGCGAATGGATCGGCTGCTTCGGCCTGACCGAGCCGAACCACGGCTCCGACCCGGCCTCGATGGTCACGCGCGCGCGCAAGGTCGACGGCGGCTACCGCCTCACCGGGTCCAAGATGTGGATCACGAATTCGCCGGTCGCCGACGTGTTCGTGGTCTGGGCCAAGGACGACGAGGGCGCGATCCGCGGCTTCGTGCTGGAAAAGGGCTGGAAGGGCCTGTCGGCCCCGGCGATCCACGGCAAGTTCGGCCTGCGCGCCTCGATCACGGGCGAGGTCGTGATGGACGAAGTATTCTGCCCGGAAGAAAACGCCTTCCCGGAAGTGCGCGGCCTGAAGGGCCCGTTCACCTGCCTGAACTCGGCCCGCTACGGCATCGCCTGGGGCGCGCTGGGCGCGGCCGAGGATTGCTGGCACACGGCGCGCCAGTACGTGCTCGACCGCCAGCAGTTCGGCAAGCCGCTGGCCGCCAACCAGCTGGTGCAGAAGAAGCTGGCCGACATGCAGACCGAGATCGCGCTGGGCCTGCAGGGCTGCCTGCGCCTGGGCCGCATGAAGGACGAGGGCACCGCCGCCGTCGAGATCACCTCGATCATGAAGCGCAATTCCTGCGGCAAGGCGCTGGACATCGCCCGCGTCGCCCGCGACATGCTCGGCGGTAACGGCATCTCGGACGAGTTCGGCATCATCCGCCACATGGTGAACCTGGAAGTGGTGAATACCTACGAAGGCACGCACGACATCCACGCGCTGATCCTGGGGCGCGCGCAGACGGGCATCGCGGCGTTCTGAAACATCCCTGCTCCACACAACCCGCCGCGTGCGGGTTTTTTTACGCCCGCTTTTTCCTGCCCATCCATGTCGCGATCGTTCTATATTGCAAATAACGTCATCGCTACATTGGACCCATGAACGCCCCGACCTCGCCGCGCCCGCCCGTCACCCGCCTGGACCTGCCCACGGTCGAGGCCGCGCCCTTCCTGCGTGGCTTCATCGAGCGCGACACGCGCGGCTGTGCGCTGGACGGCGAACGGATGCTGAACCGCTTCCCGGCCAGCCAGTACTGCGTACTCAACTGGTTCCTGGAAGGCGGCGCCGAACTGCTGCCGGACGACGGTGTGCGCCAGGCCCAGCGCCTGGACGGCTGTACCGCCAGCGGTTGCCAGACCCGTCCCTTCGCCTCGCGCAACCTGGGCGACGTGCACGTGTTCATGGCCGCCTTCCACCCCGACGCCTTCCACGTCCTGTTCGGCACCGACCTGGGGGCCCTGCAGGACCGCTTCGCCGACGTGCGCGCAGTGCTGCCGGCGCACGGCCTGGCGCTGGTCGACGCCGTGTTCGCGGCCGGTTCGGGCGCCGCGCGCCGGGCCGCCGTCGAAGGCTTCGTGCGGGAGCGCGCGCGCCTGCAGCGGCTGCCGCCCTGGCCGCGCATCCGCCGCATGGGCGGCCGCATCACGCTGGGGATGGCGAGCACCCTGCTGGGCATCGGCCCGCGCCAGTTGCAGCGCCTGGCGCTGCGCGAGGCCGGCGCCAGCCTGCAGACGCTGGCGCGCCTGCGCCGCGGCGAGCGCTCCTTCCTCGGCGCGCAGCGGCGCTACCTGCGGGGGCGGGCGTTCGACGGTGCCGACCACGCGCTGGCCCACGACTATGCCGACCAGTCGCACATGGTACGCGACTGCAAGGCCCAGACCGGACGCACGCCGACCCAGCTCATGCGCGACGTCCTGACCGAGGAAGCCGACTGGATCTACCGACTGGAGTTACCCGATGACGACGACAACGACGACGAAGACGACCGCCGCGCGCCCTCCCGGCCCGCGTGACCGCGCGTTCGGCCTGGCCCTGCTGCGCGCCATGCGGCGCGACTACCTCGGCTTCTGGCGCGCGGCGCAGCAGCGCCACGGCGACACGCTGTACATGCGCCATGCCTGGACCCGCCACTACGTCTTCATGCATCCCGAGCAGATCCGCGCGGTGCTGGTGGACGAGGCCAATGCCTTCGTCCGCTACGAGCAGCACGTGCGCGTGATGCGCCAGGTGCATGGCGACAGCCTGCTCGTCTCGGAAAGCGCCGCCTGGCAGCGGCAACGGCGCGCCATGCTGCCGGCCTTCGCCGCGCGCCGCTTCGAGGATTACGCGCGCCACGTGGACGCGGCGGCGCAGGACGCCTGCGCCGCCTTTCCCGCCGCCGGTGGCGCGGTCGACGTCGAGCACGCGATGAACATGTTGGCCGTCGACGTCATCCTGCGCACCATGTTCGGCGCCCGCCTCGAAGAGGACATGGCGCCGGTGGAACAGGCGATCCGCACGCTGGGCGAGATCGGCTATGCCGAGATGTTCCTGCCCTTCCCCATCCCGGCCTGGGCGCCGTTGCCGCGCCAGGCCGACAAGCGCGCGGCCCTGCGCCTGCTCGACGGCCTGATCCGGCGCCACATCCGCGCGCGCCGCGCGTCCGGCACGGCGGGAGACGACCTGCTCGGCATGCTGCTGGCCGCCGGCTGCGGCGATCGCGAAGCGCGCGACCAGCTGATGACGGCCTTCCTGGCCGGCCACGAGACCACGGCCACCGCGCTGGCCTGGACCGGCTGGGCGCTGGCCGCGCATCCGGACGTCGCCGCGCGCGCCGCCCGCGAAGTCGACGCCGTACTAGGCGGCCGCGCGCCGTGCGCCGCCGACCTGGCGCGCCTGCCGTGGCTGCAGGCCATCGTCAAGGAAAGCCTGCGCCGCTACCCGCCCCTGCCGAGCACGATGATGCGGCGCGCCGTGCGCAACGTGGACATCGGCGGCTGGCGCGTGCCGGCGGGCAGCGTGGTCACGCTCCCGACCATCGTCACGCATCTCGATGCGCGCTGGTTTTCCGATCCGCTGCGCTTCGACCCGGCGCGTTTCATGGACGACGCGGCGCAGCGGATCCCGCGCGGCGCCTGGCTGCCGTTCGGCGCCGGGCCGCGCACCTGCATCGGCAACAACTTCGCGATGATGGAAATGACGCTGGTGCTGGCCCGGCTGCTGCAGGGCTGGACGATCCGGCCGGCGCCGGGACAGCAGGAGCCGCGGGTGCGCGTGCAGGTGACGCTGCGGCCGGAAGGGGGGATGCGGCTGGTGCTGGCGCCGCGGCAGGCGCCGGCGCCGGTGGACAAGATGCCGACGCAGGCATTGTCCGGTTGCCCGTTCCATTAACACGGCGCCCCCGCGAAGGCGGGGGCGACGTGCTACGAGAGTCAGAACCGGTAACCGACCGACAGGATGAACGAATCCGGATCCAGCTTCATGTGCTGGTTCTGGCCCGTCGAGAAGTGCACGTCGGTGCGCAGCTTGGTCTTGATGTAGGACGCGTTGGCGAACCATTTCTCGGTGATGGCGACGGTGGCGCCGACCTGGCCCGAGATGGTCCACTTGTTGTCGATGCTGAAGGTGGTCGCCGGGCCGCCCGGATTGGTCAGCGCGGTCATCTTGAACGAGCCGGTTTCCTTCTGGAACATCGCATAGGTCACGCCCAGGCCGACGTACGGGCGGATGCGCGCGTTCGGGTCGAAGAAGCGGTATTGCAGCAGGGCGATCGCCGGCAGTGCCTTGACGGTGCCCAGCTCGCCGCCGGCAGCGATCGCGCCGGCGCCGTAGATCTTGTGCTTGTACGGGGTGCCGATGGCGGTCTCGACCGAGATATTGTCGGTCAGGCCGTAGTTGATGATGGCGACCGGCTGGGTGTCGGCATCGACGTCGCCGAAGGAATTCGGCAGCGCCGGCGCCGAGATCGCGCCGCTCTCGACCTTCGGCTTGAGCTTGTTGGCGCCCACCGAGACGGTGAACTGGCCCTTCGACTGCGCCGCGGCGCCGCCGGCCACGGCCAGCGCGCCCGCGGCAACCAGCAGCTTCACGACGTTGGAACTGAATTTCATGGTATCTCCTGTTTTTTTTGATCGGCCCGCCCGTGCGGGCGGGCCCGTCGTGAATGGATTACAGCCAGCCCTTGCCGCTCATCTGCAGCAGGACGTAGCGCGCGACCAGGGCGTTCTCGAACGGGGTCGGGTGGACGTCGTCGGCGAACATGTAGTGGCTGACGTCGCCGGCGATCGTGTTGGTCTTGTTGCAGACCAGCGACGAGGTGCCCAGCGCGTTGGCGCCGCAGGCCGGGGTCGAGGTGTTGGTCAGGCCGTACGGACCCGGATTGATGACCTGGTCGTGGCTGACCGACCACAGGTCGACGTACAGCACCTTGGCTTCGCCCGCCACACCGGCCTTCAGCTGGGCGTTGAAGGCGTCGACGGCGGTCTTGATCAGGGTCTGGATGTCGGCAGACTGCGACTTGCCCGACGGGGTCGAGGCGACGTCCGGCAGGTTGTTCACCAGCACGTAGTTGGCGCCCTTGGCGATGATCTGGGTCTTGACCAGGTTGGCCAGCTCGGTGCCGGCCACGGTCATCGCCTGCACCACGCCGGCGGCGTTCGCGCTGGCGTAGTCGGCGCCGGCCTTGGCGCCGGCGGCGGTGGCGTCGGTCTGGGCCTTGGCGGCGATGGCGCTGGCCTGGGCCGGTGCGCCCGTGAAGCCGGCCTGGACGGCGGCGACGACGCCGGCCTGGACGATGGTCTGCGGGGTGCTGCCGGTGCGCGCGGCCTCGGTCTGGACGGCCAGGCCGATGGTCTGGGCCGCGGTGGCCGGATTGGTGGCGCCGGCCGCCAGCTGGCCGACCAGCGAGGTGGCGAAGGCCTTGCTGCCGGCGGCGGTGCCGGCGGCGGTGGCCTTGGCCGACAGGTCGCCCAGCAGGAACAGGATGTCGTTGCCGCCGGCCATCACGGTGACCAGTTCGGTGCCGCTGAACTTGCCGCCGGACTTGGCCAGGTGGTTGGCGATCTGGGTCACGACCGGGACGGTGGTCAGGCCCAGCGTCGGGTTCAGCAGCTTGTTGTTCGGGCCGACCGGATTGGTCACGCGGGCGCCGCCCTGGGCGTAGTTGAAGCAGTTGGCGTTGAAGGTGACCGGGACGCTGAAGCCCTTGGTCGCATCGCCTTCCAGGCCGGTCTGGGCCGAGCACGGCGCCGCCAGGCCCAGCTGCGCAGCCACGTATTCGGTCCAGTTCTTGCCGGTCAGTTCGGCGTTCGCGGCGGTGTTGTCGCCGTTGATGGTGAACTTGCCGCCGCCCAGCGCCTTGACGGTGCCGACGTTGTAGCTGCCGACGTCGGACAGGCTGTCGCCGAACGATACCTGGCCAGCGAACTTGGTTGCCGGGGTCTGGTCGCCGCCGCGCGGGCTGCTGCCGCCGCATGCGGCGAGGACGGCCGCGGTCACCAGCGCGAGCGCGAAAGTGGTCTTACGCATTGTGTCTCCTAAATTGAAATTTGTTCTTGTGAAACGAACGCTCGTGCTATTCGTGTGTCATTAATATGCCAGTGTTCAATTCGCTTGTATAGCGAAAAACTTTCCATGCGTGCATTAAATGCAACACAGAATGTTACACCGGACGACTCGACATCTGCGGATTATAACCACGCCGATCCTGTTGTTACATCATCGGGATAATACTTTTTGGAAATAATCCCGGGCCGCCGCCATGCAGAACGGCGCCACCAGGCCGGCGTGGTAATTCGACGCCACGGCCGCGTCGCCGGAGGCCGCGCGCAGTACCGTGCGCGCCGTCACGAAACCGGCCTTGGCGGTGCGGTACGGGTCGTTCAGGCTGGGCGTATCGTCGATGTCCAGCTCGGTGACGTTGGCGCCGCGGGCGCGGAAATACGCGCTTGCCGTGCCGGTATTGAAGTACGGGACGACCGGATCGTCGTGGCCGGCGCACAGCAGGGTCGGCGCCGCCGGCTGGTAGCTGCGCAGGTCATTGCGTACCAGCCATTTGCGCAGCGCCTGCCCGGGCGCGCAGGCCAGCGGCGCCGCCGGATCCCGGTCGCACGGATGCGCCGCCAGGTCGGCCAGGTAGGCCGCGCGGTAGTCGCTGCGGACCAGGTTGTTGGCGCCGAAGTAATCGGTATAGCCGGCCGCCTGCGGCAGCGAGTCGAACGCGAACAGCGCCGTCGCCGGCAGCTTGCCCTGGCTGACGAGCTCGCCGCTGCCCAGCGTGCCCGGCACCAGGTCGGCAATGGTGGCCGCGTACTGCGCCTCGTAGACGTCGGCCGGCGTACGGTACAGCGCGGCGCTGGCATGCTGGCCGGCATTGACGATCATCGGGACGATGACGGTGGCGCCGTTGCGCGGCGCGCCGCCGAACAGTTCGTCGCCGAAGCGCGCCAGCGCATACGGGCCGGACAGGCCGGCGGCGGCCGTCAGCGCGAATTCGCTGCCCGCCTCCTGCATGGCGCGCTGGGCCGCCAGGGCAACGTAGCCGCCCTGCGAATAGCCGGCCACCATCAGCTTGCCCGAGTCCCTGGCGCCGATCGCCGCGAACGACGTGCGCGCGGCGCGCAGCGCGTCGAGCATGTCGGCCGACTGGGCGACGCGGTCGAGGTAGGGGTGGTAGCCCAGCGAGGACCCGGCATAGCCGGCATAGTTGGGGGCGACGACGATGAAGCCCTGCGCCGCGAACACGGCCGCCGCCAGGCGCGCCTCGGTATTGCCGGCGATGTCGGCCATGTCGTAGGACTTCTGCAGCGAGGTGCCGTGCGCGTACAGCAGCACCGGGCGCGAGTTGGTGCACGACGCCGCGCTGCCCGAGGGCACGAAGATCGCCGCGCTGGCATCGGTGGCCTCGCCGGCGCCGCCCACGGTGTTGTAGCGCACCCGGTAGACCGACACCGAACACTGCGGCTCGCCGGCGACCAGCGTCGTGCCCTTCTGGGCCGACTCCAGGAAGCCGGCCAGCACGGAGGGCGCCAGCGTGGTGACGCTGGCGCCGCCGGCCGTCACGGCGACGGCGGCGGCGGCGCCGACCAGGCTGCCGCGCAGCGGCGCCTGCACGGGGGTGGGAGCGGTGACGCCGGCCGGGGTGCCGCCGGCGGTGGTGCCGCCGCCGCAGGCGGACAGCAGCAGGCCCAGGCCGAACACCGAGCCCAGGGTGGTAAACGAACGCATGGTTTTCCTTCGATCGAGCGCGGAACTATCGTGACTTCGGAGGCCGCTCTTGCACGGCGGCGTATTGACGGGGATGCGGGGCGGACATGGGACCGCGCGGCGCATCCGCCAAGGATGCACCGTGCATGATCTTTTGGGAAGTTTCTAGGCGGATTTATTCGCCGCCGGGTCGCCGAACGTGGCGCCGGCGAGACGGTCGACGACGCCGGCCGCGCCGTGCGCGGCGCGGCGCAGGCGGTCGTTGACGCCCAGCCAGGCGTCTTCCTGCGGCGGCGCCTCGACCAGGATCACGGCGGCGCCCGGTTCGTCCATCGCGCGCAGCGCCGCGTACAGCGCATGCGCATAGCCGGCCGGCTCCGCCGGCAGCCGCACGGCCGCGTGCACGGCCGGGATGGCGCCGTGGTGGATCACGGCGACGCGATGGCCGGACGCGTGCAGGCGCTGCACGGCATGGGCCAGCTCGACGCCGTCCAGCAGCGCCACCGGCGTGCGCGGCGCGTAGTGCGATTCCAGCGTGCCGGAAGCGCGCGGGGCGGCGGCATCCGGCCGCGCCGGCGCCTGCCCGATCACGGCGGCGATCTGCCCGGCCGAGATATGGCCCGGACGCAGCAGCACCGGGCCATGGGTGGCCAGGCGCGACAGGTCGACGATGGTCGACTCGATGCCGACCGCGCTCTGCCCGCCCTCCAGCACGGCGGCGATGCGGGGATCGTCGCCGAACTCGGCGCGCACGTGGGCGGCCGTGGTCGGGCTGACGTGGCCGAACTTGTTCGCCGACGGCGCCGCCACGCCGCCCTTGCCGCCCTTGAACGCCTGCAGCAGGCGCACGGCGACCGGGTGCGACGGGCAGCGGATGCCGACCGTGTCCTGGCCGCCCGAGACCGTGTCCGGGATGTGCGGCGCGCGCTTGAGGATCATGGTCAGCGGGCCGGGCCAGAAGGCGTCCGCGAGCGCGCGCGCTTCCGGCGGGATGTCCGTGGCCCAGTAGCCGAGGTCGGCGCCGGGGGCGACGTGGACGATCACCGGGTGGTCCTGCGGGCGGCCCTTGGCGGCATAGATGGCGGCCAGCGCCTGCGGATTCTCGGCGTCGGCGCCCAGGCCGTAGACGGTCTCGGTGGGCAGCGCCACCAGCAGGCCGTCCTCGAGGGCGCGCGCGGCCAGGTCGATGTCGGCCTGGCTGGCTTCCGGTGCGGACATCATCGCGTCAGACCTCGATCCCGAGGATCGCGCAGGCGGCCTCGAAGCTGGCCTGGGCCTGCCCCAGCGTGGGCGCGACGAAGGTCACGTGGCCCATCTTGCGGCCGCGGCGCGGATCCGTCTTGCCGTACAGGTGCAGGTTGGCGCCGGGCAGCGCCAGCACCTGGTCCCAGGCCGGTTCGCGCACGTTGCTGCCGTCGCCCTCGAACCAGACGTCGCCGAGGATGTTCAGCATGACGGCCGGCGAATGCTGGCGGCAGTCGCCCAGCGGCAGCCGCGCCATCGCCCGCACCTGCTGGGCGAACTGGCTGGTGACGCAGGCGTCGATCGTGTAGTGGCCGCTGTTGTGCGGGCGCGGCGCCATCTCGTTGACGACGAGGGAACCGTCTTCCAGCACGAAGAACTCGATGCACAGCACGCCGACGTAGCCGAGTTCGGCCACGATGGCGCGCGCCGCTTCCTGGGCGCGCACCGCGCGCTCGGCCGACACGTTCGGGCCCGGCACGGTGGTGCTGAACAGGATGCCGTCGCGGTGCACGTTCTCGGCGATCGGGTACACGACGGACTC
>DAMAFT010000103.1:0-9944 GCA_031995805.1 Massilia sp. | reverse complement strand
TATTCCGTACTGCCTTGCTGCGCTTTGCGAATCGTTTTGTTCGTCAGCAGCAGAGAAGCGAGATTATGCAGTGTTTCGTTTAACTCGTCAACTCTTCTTTTTCTTCCGCTTTCGCTGCCGTGAAGCTGCGTCTGCGTCGGAGGAGTGAGACTATAGCAAACATGGGTATGGCCCGCAAGGGACGAAAACCGGAATTGCGCATCAAAACGCCTCGGCGCTGGCCGGCCCGGCCAATGGCCTGACCTGGATATGCCGATAGAACGCCTCCGCTCCTTCGGACTGGATCGAGAACTTCCCACGCGTCAACGGCACGCTGCGCCCATCCACGACCTGGCGCGAGTTTTCGACGCGCAGCACCTCATGGCCGTTCACCACGTGGATCAGCGTCTTGCCGTCGGCAATCACCTCCATCGTGTTCCATTCTCCCGACGGCTTTTCGTAATTGCCGCGCTTGAGGATGCGCGCCGCCAGTCCGGTACGCAACGGCAGCGCCGGATCGTAGCGGAAGAATTTCCAGTTGCCCTGGTTAGCGTCGCCCACGTGGGCGTCCACCGTCACCCCATCCAGGCTGTGGTAATCGGCGCAATCGCCTTCCTGCAGCTGGAATTCGTGGCTGCGCATCCAGTGGCCGCTCTGGGCGCCCTCCGGTCCGACGGCGTAATACAGCAGGCCGCTGTCGCGCGGACCCTCGAGTCGCGGCGCCCATTTCTTGTCGCCCCACTTGAACTCGAACTTCAGGTGAAAATTCTCGTACTCGCCCACCGTCGAGACGGCGCCCCATTCCTCGCCCGATACCCGCAGCATGCCATCGACGACCGAAAAGACCCGGCGCGGATCCTGGTTCAGGCCGCGCGTCGACGTCGGCACCTTCATATTGTCCGAGGTCGGCTGCATGCTGACCCAGGTCGTCCAGCCGGACAAGTCCTTGCCGTTGAAGAGCTGGGTCCATCCGTTTTCCGCCGCATGCAGCGGCGCCCATAGCGATAAAGCAGCGGTCATTGCGCCCAGGCGGGCGAGCGTGCGCAAGCGGATCATCGGCATCTCCTTATAATTTCTTGTCGTGGAAAACAGGCCGCCGCAGCGGTGGCGCCAATCTAGCATGCGCCCTGGCGCCGACGCCATCGCCCATCCACACCTTGCCGATTTCGTTATAAATTTTTCCGATTTTCTGACATGTCTGAACTTTTCCGAATGCTAATATTCCTGCATAGAGGAACCGGAAGCCATCGCGTTTCCAGCGTTCCCATCACGGAGACGGAGACAGCGCAGGATGAGCACACTGATCATCGGCATGGGCATGGTCGTCGCGCACGGCCCCGGCAAGGGCGATGCGGACGGCAGGCCGGTACGCCCGGCTGCGGCGTCGTACCGCGAATGCGCCAATTTCTTCCCCGACCACGGCATCTCGACGCCGAGCCCCTTGTTCGACACGCTGTCCGACACCTATTACTTCGCCAAGAACCGCACCGGCCAGTTCGTCTGGGGCAACCGCCTGCTGCAGGAACAGCACGACCTGGGCGACGTGGCCGACATCATCGGCAAGACCGACCATGACTTCTTCCGCCGCGACATCGCCGACCGCATCCGCGCCGACGACCTGGCGGTGATCGAGACCGGCGTCACCGTCAAGAACAAGCTCGAGGTGATCGACGGCGGCAAGGGCGAACTGACCTGGCTGTTCACGACCAAGGCGCCGCTGCGCGACCGCGACGGCAACGTCGTCGGCATCGAGGGCTTCTCGCGCGACGCGCGGCGCTCGCAGGACACCATCGCACCCTTCCATGAATTCAAGGCCTGCATCGAATACCTGCAGGCGCACCTGACGGAGCACGTCGGCATCGACCACCTGGCGCGGCTGTCGTGCATGTCGCTATCGACGTTCGAGCGCAAGTTCAAGCAGCACTTCTCGCTCACGCCCAAGCAGTACATCCTGCACATGAAGGTGCACGAGGCCTGCCGCAGGCTGCCCACCGCGGGCAGCATCGCGCGCGTGGCGGCGGAGACGGGCTTCGGCGGCCAGAGCTACTTCACCAAGCAGTTCCGCAGCGTGGTCGGCATCACGCCCAAGCAGTACCTGTTGTCGCTGGCGGCCGGGCGCGCCCATGGCCGCCGGCGCCGCGCCGGTGCGCTGGCCTGAACGGCGCCGGTCTCTCGTTTCCTGGAGAAGAAACATGTCGAACAAGGTCGAATCCATGGATCCTGCGCTGTCGCCGCAGGGCGATGCGCGGCGCCGGACGCTGTTGCGCCTGGGCGCGCTGTGCGGCCTGGCGCTGGGCGGCGACGTCCTGGCCGCCGTCACCGCGCCGCGTGCCACGTCCCGGCCCGCATTCCTGGCGCGCGAGGAACTGGCTTTGATGGGCGTGCTGGCCGAGCTGGTCATCCCGCAGACGGATACCCCGGGGGCGCTGGCCGTCGATGCGCACCGCACCGTCGACCACCTGCTGGCCGTGTGCACGCCGGCGGCGGCGCAGGCCGCGTTCCGCGCCGGCCTGGCGCGCCTGGACGCGGCGGCGCGCACGCAGGGCGGCAAGCCGTTCGCCGCGCTGCCGGCCGCGCGCCAGGTGGCGTTATTGCGGGCGCTCGATGCGGGCACCGCGCCGTTCGACGCCGACGGCCAACGGTTCTTCCGCCAACTGAAGGGCTATGTGGCCTTCGCCTACTACACCTCGGAAGCGGGCGCTTCGCGCGAACTGGCCTACCTGCCCGTGCCGGGCGGATTCAACGGCCACGTCAAGGTCACCCCCGCCACCCACGCCTGGGCCATCTGAACGGAGCGCCGCCATGGATACGCTGTCGTCGGTCATCATCAAGACCACTCCGGAACGCTTCGACGCCATCGTCGTCGGCTCCGGCATCACGGGCGGCTGGGCCGCCAAGGAACTCACGGAGCGCGGCCTCAAGACGCTGATGGTCGAGCGCGGCCGGCCCGTCGAGCATGGCGTCGGCTACGTCGGCGAGAACCGCGATCCGTGGACCATGCCCAACCGCGGCAAGGTCGATGCGCAGGTGGCCGCGGAGCAGTACCCCATCCAGCGCCAGTGCTACGCCTTCGACGAGCACACCCAGCAGTTCTTCAACAACGACCGCGACATGCCGTATTCGACGCCGGAAGGCCGCGCCTTCAGCTGGATCCGCGGGAACCAGCTGGGCGGCAAGTCGCTGATGTGGGCGCGCCAGTCCTACCGCTGGAGCGACCTCGATTTCGAGGCCAACCTGAAGGACGGCCACGGCACCGACTGGCCGATCCGCTACGCCGACCTGGCGCCCTGGTACAGCCACGTCGAACGCTTCGCCGGGATCAGCGGCGGCAAGGAAGGGCTGGCCGTGCTGCCGGACGGCGAATTCCTGCCGCCGTTCGAGTTCAACGCCGTCGAACTGGCGCTCAAGCAGAAGTTCGACGCCCGGTATGCGCCGGCGCGCATGATCATGGGGCGCACCGCCAACCTGCGCACCGCGACCGAGGCGCACCTGGAACAGGGCCGCGTGCAGTGCCAGGCGCGCAGCCAGTGCCAGCGCGGCTGCTCGTTCGGCGCCTATTTCTCGACCCAGAGCGCCACGCTGCCGGCGGCCCTGAAAACCGGCCGCCTGCGCATCGCCACCGACAGCATCGTGCACAGCGTGCTGTACGACCCGAAGACCAACCGCGCCACCGGCGTGCGCGTGATCGACGCCAACACCATGGAGACGCGCGAATACCACGCCCGTGTCGTGCTGCTGTGCGCGTCGACGCTCGGCTCCACCGCGATCCTGCTGAACTCGAAGTCCGACGCCTTCCCCACCGGCCTGGCCAATTCGTCCGGCGTGCTCGGCCACTACCTGACCGACCACCTGTGGGCTGCCGGCGCCGACGGCCGCGTCGAGGGCTTCGAGGACGATTACTACCAGGGCCGCCGGCCCACCGCGCCCTACATCCCGCGCTTTCGCAACGTCGTCGACAAGCATCCGCTGTTCTCGCGCGGCTATGCGCTGGCCGGCGGCGCCGCGCGCGAGGGCTGGCAGGCGGCCGCGCAGCGGCCCGGCTTCGGCAAGGACTTCAAGGCCATGATCAGGAAACCCGGCCCGTGGCGCTTCGGCCTGCACGGCCAGGGCGAGATGCTGCCGCGCTTCGAGAACGCGGTGAGCCTGCACCCGACCAGGACCGACAAGTGGGGCATGCCGCAGCTGCACATCGACGTCACGCTATGCGACGAGGACCAGCGCATGCGCGAAGACATGGCCGACACCGCCGCCAGCATCCTCGAGGACCTGGGCCTGAAGGACGTGCGCAGGACGCTGGCGGCGCCCGACCAGTGGCCGCCGGGCCTGGCCATCCACGAGATGGGCACGGCGCGCATGGGGCGCGACCCGAAGACCTCGATCCTGAACGGCCACAACCAGGCGCACGACGTGCCCAACCTGTTCGTGACCGACGGCGCCTCGATGGCCTCCGGCGCCTGGCAGAACCCCTCGCTCACCTTCATGGCATTGACGGCGCGCGCCTGCGCCTATGCCGTGGACGAGCTCAAGGCCGGCCGCATCTGACCATCCCGCACAACCAGCACCCCAAGGACACCATGAACAAGACCATCCGCTTCGCCCTGTCGGCCATCCTCTCCACCCTGGCGGCGACGGGCGCCCACGCCGCCGGCGCCGACCAGCGCATCGGCGTGCAACTCTGGTCCGTCAAGGACGAGATCAAGCAGGACTACGAGGGCACGCTGAAGAAAATCGCGCAGCTCGGCTTCCAGGGCGTGGAATTCGCCGGCGAGTTCGGCCCCTACAAGGACAACCCGGCCGGCCTGAAAGCCTTCCTCGACAAGCACAAGCTGCAGTGCGCCGGCGCCCACATGCACTTCGACCAGCTGACCGATGCGCGCTTCGAAGCCACCACCGCGTTCTACCGCACGCTCGGCTGCGACAACCTGGTGATCTCGATGGACAAGCGCGGCGCCAGCGTCGAGCAGAGCGCACAGATGAGCCGCGAACTGACCGCCCTGTCGAACAAGCTGGCGGCCAGGGGCATGCGCATCGGCTACCACAACCATGCGCAGGAGATGCTGGGCGCCGTCGGCAGCACGCCGTGGGACACGATCGCGCGCGGCACCCCGGCGGCGGCGATCCTGCAGCAGGACGTGGGCTGGACGACGTTCGCCGGCAAGGACCCGGCCGCCTACGTGCGCGCCTACCCGAACCGCACCCGCACCACGCACTTCAAGGCCAAGCTGGCCGAAGGAACGAGCGGCACGCCGGTCATCGGCCAGGACAGGACCGACTGGGTGGCGCTCACGCGCGCCGTGCGCCAGGTCGGCGGCACCGACTGGATCATCATCGAGCAGGAAGAGTACCCGAACGGCATGGGCCAGCTCGAGACGGTGGCGGCCTCGCTCAAGGGCCTGCGCGCCGTGCTGGCCGACCCGGCCGCGCGCTGACCGGCCCCGCGTCCATGAGCCTGTCCGTCCGCTTCCACCACATCGTCAAGGACTTCGGCCCGGTGCGCGTGCTGCACGGCGTCGACTTCGCGCTCGAACCGGGGCGCGTCGTCGGCCTGCTTGGCGAGAACGGCGCCGGCAAGTCGACGCTGATGAAGATCCTGGCCGGCTACGAGCGCCCCAGCGGCGGCCAGTTGCTGGTCGACGGCCGGGAACGCCGCTTCGCCGACGCGCGCGAGGCCGAGGCGCTCGGCATCGCCCTGATCCACCAAGAATTCAACCTGGCCGAGCACCTGAGCGTGGCCCAGAACATCTTCCTCGGCCATGAAAGGACGCGCGGCTGGCTGCTCGACCGGCGCGCGATGGCGCGCGAAGCGGCCGCCTGCCTGGAGCAGGTAGGGCTGGACATCGATCCGCACACCCGCGTGGCCGACCTGATCGTCGCCGAGAAGCAGCTGGTGGAAATCGCCAAGGCGCTGTCGCGCAAGGCGCGCCTCCTGATCATGGACGAGCCGACCGCCAGCCTGTCGGCGGGCGAGACGCGCAAGCTGTTCGCGCTGATGGCGCGCCTGAAGGCGGAGGGCGTCACCATCGTCTACATCTCGCACAAGCTCGACGAGATGGAAGCGCATACCGACGAAGTCGTCGTCATGCGCGACGGGAAGTTCGTCGCGCGCGCCGACACGGCCGGCGTGGACCGGCGCCAGATGGCCAACCTGATGGTCGGGCGCGACGTGTCCGACATGTTCCAGCCCAAGCGCTTCGCGCCGCCCGACGCTCCGATGCTGCTGCGCGTGTCGCAATTGCAGGTGCCGGGCTGGATCGACGGCCTGGACTTCGAGGTGCGCGCCGGCGAGATCCTCGGCTTCGCCGGCCTGGTGGGCGCCGGCCGCACCGAGGCGTTCGAGGCCGTCTTCGGCCTGCGTGCGCGCAGCGGCGGCACGGTCGAGGTGGCGGGCCGGCCGGCCGACATCCGCAACCCGCGGGACGCCATGCGCCTGGGCCTGGCCTACCTGAGCGAGGACCGCAAGGGCAAGGGCCTGCACGTCGACCTGGGCCTGCGCGAAAACCTCACCATGATGACGCTGGAGCGCGACGCCAGCCCCTGGGTCGATCCGAAGGCCGGGCGCCTGGCGCTGCAGCAGGCCATCGCCGACTTCGGCATCCGCCTGCGCGACCCGGAGTGCGCGGCGCGCGCCCTTTCCGGCGGCAACCAGCAGAAGCTGGCGCTGGCCAAGTACCTGCGCTCGGATCCGCGCGTGATCGTGCTGGACGAGCCGACCCGCGGCGTCGACGTCGGCGCCAAGCGCGACATCTACGCGCTGGTGCAGCGGCTGGCGGCCCAGGGCCGCGCCGTCGTCGTCATCTCCTCCGAACTGGTCGAGCTGATCGGCCTGGCCCACCGCGTGGCGGTGCTGCACGGCGGCCGCCTGCAGGCCGTGCTCGGCCCCGACCAACTCACCGAAGACAAGCTGATCGCCCATGCAACCGACACCCACCACTGAACGCGCCTTCCCCTTCGCCGGCCTGAAACGCCTGACGGGACTCGGCCCGGTCCTCGCCCTGGTCCTGCTGTGCGGCGCCGGCGCCATGTTGAACCCGGACTTCGCCACCGTCGACAACCTGATGAACGTGCTGACGCGCACCGCCTTCATCGGCATCATCGCCGTCGGCATGACCTTCGTGATCGTCTCCGGCGGCATCGACCTGTCGGTCGGCTCGATGGCGGCGCTGATCGCCGGCGTCATGATCGTCGCCATGAACGCGCTGGTCGGTGGCGCGGCCCCGCCGGCCGCGCCGCTGGTGATCGTCCTCGGCATCCTGCTGGCGCTGGCGCTGGGCGCGGCGTTCGGCGCCGTGCACGGCCTGCTGGTGTCGCGCGGCCGGATCGAGGCGTTCATCGTCACGCTGGGCACCCTCGGCATCTTCCGCGCCGTGCTGACCTGGCTGTCGGACGGCGGCGCGCTGACGCTGGACTTCAACCTGTCCGAAGCCTACGGCCCGGTGTACTACCACAGCGTGCTGGGCGTGCCGGTGCCGGTGTGGATCTTCGCGCTGGTGGCCATGGCCGGCGCCGTGATCCTGAACCGCACGCCCTACGGCCAGCACGTGCAGGCGATCGGCTCGAACGAGCAGGTGGCGCGCTACGCCGCGATCCGCGTCGACCGCGCCAAGGTGCTGACCTACCTGCTGCTGGGCGTGTGCGTGGCCATCGCCACCATCCTGTACGTGCCGCGCCTGGGATCGGCCACGCCGACCACCGGCATCCTGTGGGAACTCGAGGCGATCGCCGCCGTCGTGGTCGGCGGCACCTCGCTGCGCGGCGGCGCCGGCCGCGTGATGGGCACGGTGGTCGGCGCGATCCTGCTGTCCGTGATCGGCAACATCCTCAACCTCACCAGCATCATCAGCGTGCACCTGAATCCCGCGGTGCAGGGCGTGGTGATCATCGTGGTGGCCTGGCTGCAGCGCGGCCGCCGCTGACCTCTTTTCTTGTTCAGGAACCGTACATGTCTTCATTCACCCCTTCCCTTTCCCGCCTCGCCGCCGCCTGCGTGCTGCTGCTGGGCGCCGGCCATGCCCTCGCCGCCGACAAGGTCACGCTCGGCGTGGCGATCCCCACCGCGACGCACGGCTTCACCGGCGGCATCGTCTGGTGGGCCAACAAGGCCAAGAGCGAGCTCGAGGCGGCCAACCCGACGCTGAAGGTCGTCATCAAGACGGCGGCCAGCACGCCGGAACAGGCCAACCAGGTGCAGGACCTGCTGGTCGTGAACAAGATGAACGCGCTGGTGCTCCTGCCGCTGGAATCGAGCTCGCTCACGCAGCCGGCGGCACAGGTGAAGAACAAGGGCGTGTACGTCACGGTGGTCGATCGCGGCCTGACCAATCCGGCCGCGCAGAACGCCTACGTGGCGGGCGACAATGCCGCCTTCGGCCGCCTGCCGGCCGAGTACCTGGCGAAGAAACTGGGCGGCAAGGGCAATATCGTCGTCCTGCGCGGCATGCCGAGCACGATCGACAACGAGCGCGTGAACGCCTTCAACGCCGAGATCGCGAAGACGCCGGGCATCAAGGTGCTCGACGCGAAGTACGGCAACTGGAACCGCGACGACGCGTTCAAGGTCATGCAGGACTACCTGACCCGCTTCAAGCAGATCGACGCCGTCTGGGCCGCCGACGACGACATGGCGGTCGGCGTGCTGAAGGCGATCGAGCAAGCCAGGCGCACCGACATCAAGGAAGTGTTCGGCGGCGCCGGCGCCAAGTTCGCCGTCAAGAAGGTACTCGACGGCGACCGGCTGGTGCAGGCCGACGTGTCGTACTCGCCCAAGTTCATCTACGACGCCATCAAGATGACGGCCGACGCGCGCCTGAAGGGCCAGGCCCTGCCCGCCCGCACGATCATCCCGTCGGTCCTGATCACGCGCGAGAACGCCAGGCAGTTCTACTTCCCCGATTCGCCCTACTGAGCCGACGCTACAAGGATCCGCATGAAGACCATCAAGGGACCGGCGATCTTCCTCGCCCAGTTCATGGGCGATAAACCGCCGTTCGACACGCTGGCCAACCTGGCCGGCTGGGCCGCCGGGCTGGGCTACGAGGGCATCCAGCTGCCCACCGACAAGCGCCTGTTCGACCTCGACGTCGCCGCCGGCAGCCAGGCCTATTGCGACGACGTCGCCGGCATGCTGGCCGGGCACGGCCTGGCGATCACGGAGCTGTCGACCCACCTGCAGGGCCAGCTGGTGGCCGTGCACCCGGCCTACGACCAGCTGTTCGACGGCTTCGCCGCGCCGCACGTGCGCGGCAACCCGGGCGCGCGCCAGGAATGGGCGACCGCGCAGCTGAAGGCGGCGGCGCAGGCGTCGCGGCGCCTGGGCTTGACGACCATGGCGAGCTTTTCCGGCGCGCTGGCCTGGCCCTACCTGTATCCGTGGCCGCAGCGTCCCGCCGGCCTGGTCGAGGAAGCGTTCGCCGAACTGGCGCGGCGCTGGAAGCCGATCCTCGATGCCTGCGAAGATGCCGGCGTCGACGTCTGCTACGAGCTGCATCCGGGCGAGGACCTGCACGACGGCGCGACCTTCGAGCGCTTCCTGGACGCCGTCGGCGGCCACGCGCGCGCCAACATCCTGTACGACCCGAGCCACTTCGTGCTGCAACAGCTCGACTACCTCGCCTTCATCGACATCTACCACGCGCGCATCAAGGCCTTCCACGTGAAGGACGCCGAGTTCCGGCCCGACGGGCGGCAGGGCGTGTACGGCGGCTACAACGGCTGGCTGGAGCGCGCCGGGCGGTTCCGTTCGCTGGGCGACGGCCAGGTCGACTTCACGGCGATCTTCTCGAAGCTGGCGCAGTACGACTACGCCGGCTGGGCGGTGCTGGAATGGGAATGCTGCCTGAAGCACCCGGAAGACGGGGCGCGCGAGGGTGCGGACTTCATCCGCCGTCACATCATCCGCGTGGCCGACCGTGCCTTCGACGACTTCGCGGGCAGCGGCGCCGACCGCGCCCAGTTGCGCGCGCTGATGG